>JALSKP010000456.1 GCA_026988815.1 Myxococcales bacterium
GTGCAACTGCATACTTTGGACTCTAGACCGCATACATCAGGTGCCGAACACATCGCGCAAGATTCGCTACGTTCGATGCCACAATTATCTTCTTTGTTAATTTCACCACAGTTAGGTCCGCAGAAGACGCTTTTACTTTCGGGCACACAGGCTAACCGTCTTGGTCGACTTGACCCATGTCCATATTCGTAGATCCGTCTTCGCCTAGATCGAGACGAGAACCCCCTTGGTCTTTTTTTGTCTGTGTATCCTGTGTGAGATCGCGCCCGGTGTCCTGAATGGGGCTGTTATTCTTTTGCTCACCGCCGATAACCGGCGTCTCATCGCTCAAGTTACAAGCGCCCTGGAGAACGATTAATAGTATTAATATCTTTTTCATTCAGTCTCGTTGGTTTTTCTAAGAATAAGATAACCGTATCGCCGCTCGTGAGCAAGTGATTCCAGGGACGAAAAGATGGTGAGAAAGAGGATGAGAAAGATGATTATTTTTATGAACCTAAGCGTAAAAAAAAGGCACAGCGCCTTTTTAGAATGTTGAACGATAAAGGTTTAAGGTGCTTTGAAGTAGAAGTTGAATTGAACTGAAGCCCCGCGTTTTTGAGCTGAAACAGTTGCTGTTTTTACTTCTTTTCGACCATCGGGATATTCGAAAATTATCTTGAAAGGGGCTCGAGCTGCACCGTCGAAGTTTACCGCCCATACTGCATAACGTCCGGTTACAAATCGGTCTGCTTGCCATGAGACGATTTCTTGATGGGGATTTGAGGCCGAAGCAGCGTCACCGCTACACGCATCTTTATAACAGGCATCTTTAACGAGACGTCCGCCGTCTGCGCTTTGGGCGTCTGCGATGTCGCCTGAAATAACTTTTCCGTTTGGCGTGCGCACGTGAATATCTAAATCGGTAGGTGCGGTCCATTCAAGAGTGATTTTTAACTCGCCTCGACTCGGGGCCGAGTTTGCGGGCTCAAGTCGGATTGCATCCGCTACAATATGTTGATTTTTGGCAACCGAGCCACGAGAGTTATCGGCAACAGTAACCCACTGGCCTTGACCTTTGACGAAGTCGAAGGTGCCGATTTCTTCCCATCCATTTCCGCCAGCAGATTGGTCGATTGTAATCTCGGTCTTTTTGTTTCCCGATTTTACTTTGTATTTTGTCGAGTTAAATTTCGCGAAGGCTGAAGTCGAATGATACATAACTTTGTATTTTCCTGCTTTCTCAACATTTAAGTTCCAACGTGCCCAGTTTTGCGCAGCAGAAGATTTTGTCGCGTTGGTCCAAATGAGGGTTCCACCAAATCCAGTATTTTCTTTACGCCAATACTTTTGATTTCCAAAGGTCTCAAAGCAGGCGCTTGTGTTATCAATTGTTCCGCCATTGGCCTTGATTGTATCTGTACATGCACTCTTTGTTCTTACTGGAGCGTTGGGGGTAATTTCGATATGGAGATGGTCGGTATGTCGATTTTTCCCGCTGTAGTAACGCACGCCTTGAACGGCTCTTGAAGATGTCCAAATACTTTGGTCCCAAATGATCGTTTGGATCCCTAATTCTTGGGCATGAGAAAGAAGGTAGTTCGCAATAGGGTCTCCTTTATCGTTATCCGCTTTTCTTCGGTAACGACGAATATGAATATCAAGCGCGCGCCCTGTTGCGTGAACTGAGGTGTATCGACGATCGCCAACAATATGTCTGCAGCTATAGCCGCCTGTTCTTGAAATCTGCGGATAGTTACTTTCGAGCCAGGTTTTTAACTTTCGCATTTCCGGAGTGTAGGTTCTTGAAGGTGAACAGCTGCTTGGTCCTCTCCATCTTCCCGCGGTAACGCGTTTGATTCTAAACGCCTTGGCTTTTCTTTCGATTGATGCTGGTGCTCTCCATCGTCCACTTCTTGCAATTTCAAAAGTTTGACTGCTTTCTTCATTCATCGCCTCAGAACACCCGGAGTTTAAAACCAATCCGAAAACGAAAAGTGCGATAAGAGAAATTGAAACCTTCATAAGTACTCCTGTGGGTGACAAGGGTATGAAGAGCAGAATCCGTGCCAAAAGAATTCTCCTTGGATCGCCCCGAAGATATCATTAACTGGTGCATTTGTAGCACACGACGTGCCATTTGTGTCACCGATTGTGTTCTCTAATCGACAAAAGCCTATCCATCCACCATAGTGGTTTGGATCCAATATTAAGGTGAATACTTCATGAAAAAGAACTTCTTTTTATGCGTTCTTATTTTTGTCCTAGCCCTACCCTCCTCCGTGTTTGCGTTCTGCGGTTTCTATGTTGGGGGTGCTGGCAAGAAACTTTTCAATGATGCTACAAGCGTCATCTTAATGCGAAGCGGACATACAACGACGCTTTCGATGGAGAACGATTACGCGGGGCCCGCAAAAGATTTCGCAATGGTGATTCCCGATGAAAGACGCCATAATGCAGTGGGCAGAAGCGAAGTATGTTAGGTTTTGCTTTAAATGAAAAAAAATACCATCTCATAGATGGTCTTTTGAACAATGGATACGATGTAAACACAAAGGAAAACGAAAGCCCACTCGAAATCGCTTCAGGAATCAAAAGGAAGAGAAATCGTAAAAGGTTTGAAAAAACTTGGTGCAGAGTAATTCGCTTTATTGGTTGCTTTTGTCAGTCCTCATATTCCGTTGAAAAATTCAAGAGCCCCGATAGGGATTCGCTAAAATAGAATCCATATATTTGTCAAAGGACCCCATCGTTTTCGAATGGCCCATCCCTTTCAAAACCGTACTATAGAGATCCGAGGCCCGGGCAGAATCCTCAAATACACCGGACTTAAAACGTCCATTGGATGTGCTCACGGCATGAAACACATTATTTAAGTCGTGAGCGGCGCCGTTACCCAATTCCGTCCCCATCATCATCGTCGCATTCTTTAAAATTGTCTGGCCGTTTTCGTCTTTAAATTCGGGATCGTTGAGCTGTTCAAAGTAGTAGGCGATCTCGTTCATCATATAATGAATATGATCAGACTGGGCTTGGTCGTTTGCATTGTCGCGATTGGCGACATAACCGTGCCAATATTCGTGAGCCGCAGTGCTGCCATTGAAGTTACGGATCTGTTGGCCACCGAAGGTGTATTGGCCTTTTAGTCGCACACGTTCACCTGCCGATTGAAACATCAGGTTTCCAAAACGCGCCAGGTCACATCGCAAAGCAAGGACATAAGTATCCACCACAAGGCGCCAACTTTCTTGCCACCTGTCGACCTGAATTTCAACACCATCACGACCGCCTGGATCTTTATTTTGGCCATTCAAAAGATCAGGATCCGAAGGCGCGTCCATCGGCGAGCATGCCGCGCTTCTTTCCATTTCTTGGTTAAGTAGACGGGTCTCTAACTCACGAACCCGTTCCAAATGATTGGCAATCTTTGCCTTCGCTTTAGCGCCAAAAGGAGAACGATCGGACTGGATAAATTGATATTGTTTAATGACGCTATCAAGGATTGATTTTCGATATTTAAAGCCCTTGGTTTCCGTCATCCGCCTCACTGTTAAGGGACCTGGATCTACCTTCACATCCTTGCAGGCATCTTTATCAGGGATTTGTCCTTTGAACTTTTTTTCATCTTTATCTTTCTCTTTTTCGTCCGGCGTTTCTTGAAGCCCTGGCATGTTTGTTTCCAGGGCCCCTGGCACCCCACAATGATCAAAAAAAACCGATCGAAAACCTTCCTAGGTGATGCACATCTTCCCATTTTATGTTTTGGTGTAGACCTTAGACAGTATTTCGTACGAATTCCAGCTTTTTTGACCTATTGAAGTTCGCCGAAAATATCAGTAATCAAGCGCAATGCTAAACCTAACAAAAGAAATGAGAATCGGCGTCATCGGCTTAGGGCGAATTGGTCTACCAAGCGCTCTGCTTTTCGCGGAGGTTTTTTCGGAAGTGATCGGTATCGATAAAGATCGGGAACGTATCGCGTGCGTGTCTGCCTTGAATATGCCTTTCCAAGAAAACGGCCTCGAAGAAAAACTGGCCTCCTCAGATCTGCGTTTTTCTCCGACCCTTTGTCCAGCTGATCTCTATGTCATCGCTGTTTCAACCCTTGAGCTTGGAAGTAATGCGGATTTAAGGAATGAGGGTAGGTTCGGACTCACGCTTTTAGTCGAACTTTTGGGAGATATTTCAGACCTCAATCCTGGGACACCCGTCATTATTGAATCGACCCTACCGCTTGGTGGACTAGCTACCCTGGCCGAGCATTATGCGGGCCCTCTCATCTACTGCCCTGAACGGGTAGCGCCTGGAAATGTCTTCTCCGAACTCGCTTCTGTTCGCCGTTGCATTGCCTCAACGAGTGAAGCAGGTCTCCAATTTGGGTTGTCTTTTTACGACTCTCTTTCCATTGGCGTCCTGGCAAGCACTCCTAAAGTTGCGGAGATGGTGAAGCTTTCCGAGAATGCTTTTCGCGATGCCAATATCGCCTTTGCCAATCGTCTGGCAGAAATATGCTCCGAGCACGACATCGATAATCGTGAAGTTGTCCGTATCGCCAACACCCATCCACGGGTCCATATTTTAAATTCCGGTTTGGGAGCCGGTGGTGCCTGCCTTGCGCCCTCAACACGAAGTTTAGATCGTCAGGGTTTATTTGACGAAGTCAGAAAAACCAACCAGCGCCAAATTCACCGTGCCCTTGAACTATTAGTAAAAGAAGATATTAAATCCGTTGCGTTGTGGGGGCTCAGTTATAAGGGCAATTGTGACGATCTACGATGTTCTCCTTCAATGGACTTAAAGGCGCTTTTGGAAGTGCGTGCAATTGAGGTTAAAACCTGGGATCCTTTTGCCGAGATCGGCGATTGTTTGACTTCTTTAGAAAATGCTCAAACGATCGTTTTTGGGTGCAAGCACACAGCGTTTAATGAGCCGGCGTTAGCTCAATATGTTCGGGAACATAGCTCGGTAAAAATAATTCTGGATGTCGTTAACGCCACCGATAGAAGTGCCTGGGAGAAACAAGAATTTACATATTTGACGGTCTGATTTTATGTGTTTCTGCATCGAAAAAGAAAAACACATGCTGAAAGTCTAAGGTATTTATTGACGGGCGACCACAGCGGGTCGCGCCCTACAAGAATCAAAACATCGACCTTCACCTGCGTGAAAGATCTAAATCAGGCAATCCCCGCTGGATGCAAGCGCGTTCAACAGCTGAGTCTCCAAATTGTAGTGATTAACCAAAACGCGGATTGGAATGTTTCTTATTTAAGAGATGCTTTTCATCCAAACGCGGTAGGTTCGAAACGTATGTCCGACCAATTCTATCCAGCTGTGGAGACCTTTCTCAAATAGGAATGTCATCTCCAAAGAGCTCTTCGATTCGGGAGCATCTCGAAGATCGCGCTCATTATAAAAGACGTTATTCGGTAAACTAACTTACGATATTATTTTTGGTCGCATTTTTTTAAACTCATAAACGGACCTCTTTTTTTTGAAATAGACCTGGCTAGCCTATCGCAAAAAACTCCTATTCAATCTTGAGATAAAGTTATCTATATCCTTTAAACGCCTCTTTAATCCCTTGTTTTATCGGATCAATATCGGCATGTTGTTCTTGAAAAAGGAGTGAAGATGTCAATTGAACCCTATAGTAACGAAACGCAAACCCAATGGGATGCCGGTAAATTCCAAGTTATGGTCATGTCGCCCAACCTTGCCGCACCGATTGGTTTCTGTGAAGGCACATCAATGGACGAGGCCGAAATTTTAGAGACTGCCCAAATGGAGGGGGTTGAAGTTGTGATTGAGAAAAAAACACTGAAGACCCAACGTGAAATTTGGACGATTCAAACGGTGTGCGATATCTAGAAGGATTCCCAAATCGCCTTACGATTTTTCTTCGGGCGAGAACAATAAATCAGTACTAAGATTTCTCGTGTGTCAGTTTATATAGCAGTCATATTTACCAAGATGGAGTGCGTTTTGTCGTTCATCCGTCCTGTTGTTTCCAAACAATCTATGTAAAAGAAAGGTCGAAAGGTGCTAAATTTACAGACTATACTCTTACATGTATCTTATAAAAAGTGTTCAAAATTAATACCATTTTAGGGTGAAAAATTGATCTTAGAAGGAAAAATAATTGTCTTAACTGGCCGATTTTCACTGAAACGAAAGACGCTTTTTGAGGCTTTGGAAAACCTTGGCGCGTACGTCGTTGGATCTGTCTCGAAGAATACCGACATGATTTTTGTAGGCACAAAACCGGGGTCCAAACTCGACCAGGCGAAAGGTCATGGAATTCCAATTTATAACGAAGAGGAGCTCTTGAAATTGATCCGAAATTCAGAAAGCACAGCAACCCAATATTGGGATCTGTTCGTGGCCGAAATGGAAGAATTGGAGCTAGATCAGTTTATTGATGTTACACCCGACGATGAGAAGGTCTATCCAAAGATGTCGGGTCCAAGCGCAAAAGCGTTACTCCCTTTGTTACCAGAGTCCTACACCAGCTTCGTTGCTGAGAAGGGATACGTTAAAATTTGTTTGCCTCGAACAACGTATTTGGAAATCGCCTTTCTTCCCCCCAAAGGGATTCGTCAAGTCACGGCTTGTATGGGCGATGGCGTTACGAAATGGAAGGAGTTGGTGACGCTAAGGAAGTCTAAAAAATACACCTGGCCCTTTGTCTTCTTCGCAGGAAATGATTTCAGCGATGTAAACGGTTATGCATTTGATAGCGAAGGCGCGGTGTGGCTAGTTGAAGATAGTGTCCCCATAGAGTTGATTTATGAGTCTTTCCAAACGTGGTTCCAGAATGAGTTATCGCGTATTCTTTCTGGGATTGCTGAATACGAAGAGGACTTCGAACAAATGAGAGAGGGAGAGGATCCCTACGAAGACGTTGCTTACGCGTTACAAGATTTCTAGTTAATCTTTCCACCAGCGTTCAATCTTATCGAGTGTTGGGGGCGCTCCAGTAACCACTATTTCAACGGGACCGGTGCCCACTAGTTCTGTAAAAGTCACCACACAATTCGCGGGACGTCGTTTAGATGACACTGACAGAAAAGTGAAATTATGTAACCAAAGATACTTTTGTGGACCGTCCGTTTTCGTCGGACGCCCTTCCTCTTTTGAATCAAAATCTCCGCTGGCTTTATAATAACTACACTTAATAGAGCCCTTTATATAGACAAGCCCCGGTCCTCTCGCCCAAATATTGATATAGGTTGCCGAATTGTATTTTCGCTCGATTCGAAATTTTGTAGGGACGCCTTTCTCGACCGCAATGATGAGGTGTATGTCGGAGTGATCGTCGCGTCTACCCTTTTCTAGGTAGATCAAAACGCCAAATGCTAAACAGCCCAGCAAAAAAAATAGTACAGTTGCAGCCATAAAGGCGAAACAACCTCTAACAAGGTAAGACCAGAGACTCATCTTTTCAGTTTTAGGCATTCTAATCTCTATAAAAAAGTAAACTAATCCAAAATCTCGGTGCTATCAAATTCCAGATGAGTGATCGTCAAAGGAATCGGTAATGCACAATCTCCTGGAAACACAATTAGCAACTGCCGTTACCAAAAGGTGTTGTAAATAATAGAATTTTGAACCGCCGTTTCGACGTTTTTCGTAGGGATCCAAAAAAGCGTATTCGCGTGAATGAATTTAATTGTCTTCTCACCTAGCACTTTTTGCGTTAAAAAAATAGCTTGAGAGGATTAGCCTTGGGAGCTCAATATTCCATCATCAAGAAACCCTGAGCTCCAACATTTCTCGTCATAAGCATCTTCACCAAACCCGACAATGTTTGAGACGCATTTAAATCCCTCATCGGTTAAAAGGGTTTTCAGCGCTTCAGGTTCTCCACGACTTAATCCACTATAATTGGAGAAGGTGAAGACGTTTTCAAATCCATCCTCATTAGCCTCAAAAGAATGGTTCCCAAGAAGGAGCGCCTTACCACTTACTTTTCGAATCGAGGTGATTCCGGCTTCGTAGAAACCAGATGCAAGGTACCATATCGACCAAGCACGTTGTTCAGCGGGATTGTTGTGCAACGCGACGTCGGGATTATTTGCAAAGTAAGTCAATTCTTCCCATCGTTTATCCGTATATTTAATCGCTCGATTTAGAGTCAAGCCCTTCCATCCGTCCGTATTGTCCTGCATCCATTTTCGTATTATTTCGAGAATGGGTAGCGACTCTTTCGACCGGAATTCGTTGCGAGCATCTTGTAAACTCGCATCCTTTTATTCTTTAGCCTTTCGTTCGACGTCAAAAAGCTCACCGATGTAATCCACCATTTCGGTTGCGACCGGAAATTAGGTGCTGCCTCCACGAATTTACGCCCAGTCAGTGGCAATAACAAAGCTACCCATTTCTTTTTGCCCGTCCGATTCATTCATTGATCACACACCTATCCTTTCCAGAAATCGAAACCTCCGTGACGGCTTCACTTATCATGTTCAAGGCATCTATTACACCTTGCTCCCAAATGGATTCCAAACATGACGCAATGGGCGTATTTTTTATTAACTAAGAAAGCAATTATTATAAAACCCATATTGTTTTCCTCGTTGGTGGACAGAAATAATTCTCCAATCCCAGACTGATCCCCCAACTTGTGCGGCGTTGGAACCAAGAAAAGCTCCGGTTTTCAGCGCGACTCGGCGATTAAAAGGGTCGGCGCTATATATGGAGTATCAGTGTATAAACCTGAAAAATTAAACGACAATAGTAAACTTGACAACTACACGTAGAACGCATTAGTGATGCACTCCCTATCCAATCCTCGGCCCAGGAAAAGAGTCAATGTATTATTATCGCGTTACCATCGCCTACAAGGGAACTCGTTATTATGGTTGGCAAGCACAATCTGTGGATACCCTTTATGAGAAAAACAAGACCATAGAAGGTACGATTAAAAATGCATTGAAGAAGATAACGAATTATCAACACTGCACCGTGTCGGGCGCCAGTCGCACCGATGGTGGTGTGCACGCCCAGGGTCAACGCGCAAAATTAACCATCGCTGATGATATCAGCGCCGAGCACCTTCTATTAGGACTCAACTCTCTTCTACCCTTCGACATTCGCATTCTAACATGTGAGACCTCCACCAAAGAGTATCAACCCAGCAAGGCCAGTATCACCAAAGAATACCATTGTTACTTCGTCGCCTCGCCGGTGGACAATGCTGCGATGACCGATATTGCGGTGTATTTTCGTACGCAAAAATTGGAACCCAAAGATTTGGAATTGCTTGAGGCTGGCTGCCAATTGTTTATGGGTAAACATGATTTTCGTAATTTCAGCAGCCGAGACAGAACGGCCGTTACAAGCATTAGAGAAATCACCTATTGTGCCATTCATCAGAGCGATTTTTCGCTCAGCGAGAGTTTGTATTATCTAAAAGTGATCGGTGAGGGTTTCTTAAAATATATGATTCGCTACTTAATGGGCACCTTATTTGATCTCGTCCGTGGTCGCATCACCTTGGATGATATCGCGCTCTATCTTCGGGAAGCGCAAGAAGAAAAGCTAAGCCCAAAAGTGAAAGCCAAAGGGTTGCATCTCATCCGCATTGAAGAGTGAATGCTTTTCTTTTCAGGACCCGAGGCCAAACATAATACGGTTATGAAGTTACTTCCTGATATTTTGTATTCGTGTATTTTTCGATATGGACCAGTCTACTGGCAATAACCTGGACCTTTCGTGTGGCATGTTTCCAGAGTTGTCGGTCCGTAACAATCAAGAGTTCTTGAAGCCAGGTTAGCATACCTTTGCCTGTTTCTTTTTGAAGTGCTACCAAAGGGAAAAAGGCGCCTTCCTTTCCACTTCCTACAACCTTCGGTTGCGCCCACGTTTGAGTATCGGCGATATAACGACTCAACCAAATTTCGGTTTTAGTGTTTACCGCCATCCAGAATGCCATTCCATTTCCTGAACGATCCAATTGAACGGCTGGAAGGGTTTGGGCAAGCGTCCAGAAAAGTTCTCCATTAGCTTCTCTCTCAATAAAGCCCACCGGGACGTAGACTTTCTACCGGTTATTTCGGCCCGGCATTTTTCAATGCATCACTCGCGTAGTCGGCGTACTGGGAAAAATGATCGTTAAACAAGTCCACTAATTTTTTAGCCGTCGCGTCGTAACCAGCATCATCGTTCCATGTTCCCTGTGGCTGAAGGAGTTCTGGTGGAACACCGGGACAGGTAAGGGGAACTTGAACTCCAAAATTAGCATCTTCTCGCGTTTGGACATCGTCCAAAGATCCGTCGTTGATGGCGTCAATAATCGCTCGCGTATATTTGAGGTTAATACGCGAACCCGTACCGTAAGCTCCGCCGGTCCAACCCGTGTTCACCAGCCATGCTTTGGCGCCATGTTCTTTCATTTTTTCGGCTAGCATTTCTGCGTATTTTGTTGGCGGCCAAACCAAGAAGGCAGCGCCAAAACAAGCTGAAAAAGTCGCGACGGGCTCGGTAATTCCCATTTCCGTCCCTGCAACTTTGGCCGTGTATCCGCTAATGAAGTGATACATGGCTTGCTCAGGCGAGAGTTTGCTGACGGGCGGAAGAACACCAAAAGCGTCGCAGGTGAGAAAGATAATATTGGTTGGATGTCCACCCACACACGGAATTTTCGCATTGTCGATATATTCGATGGGATAGGATGTGCGTGTATTCTGTGTGATGGAGACGTTATGATAATCGACGACGCGGGTCTGTTCGTCATAAACCACATTTTCTAAAATCGAGCCGTAGCGAATGGCATTAAAAATATCAGGCTCGTCTTCGGCTGAAAGATCGATGGCTTTTGCGTAACAACCGCCTTCGATATTAAAGACGCCATCAGCTGACCAACAATGCTCATCGTCCCCAATGAGGTGGCGTTTTGGATCTGCCGAAAGGGTGGTTTTTCCAGTACCCGAAAGTCCGAAGAAAATAGACACCTTTCCATCGTCGCCTTCATTTGCCGAACAATGCATCGAAAGAACATCTTTCTTGGGCATCATATAATGCATGAGCGTAAAAATCCCTTTCTTCATTTCACCGGCATATTCTGTTCCCAAAATAACCATTTCTCCGCGCTCAAAACTCAGGGCCACCGAGGACGACGAGGTCATTCCTTTGGTGTAAGGATTGGCGGAAAATTTTCCAGCGTTGTAGATCGTAAAGTCGGGCTCTCCGAAATCTTCAAGCTCTTCAGCTGTCGGTCGAATCAACATATTGTTCATAAAAAGAACATGATAGGCGCGGTCAGAAATAATTCTAACTTTGATGCGATATTTTGGATCCCAACCGGCGTATCCATCAAAAACGTAAAGACGTTCTTTTAAATTTAGGTAATCGAGTGCACGTTGGCGATTGAGCATGAAAACATGCTCTTCCAGTTTGATGTTGATCGGCCCCCACCAAATATCATTGGTCGAATCGGGATGGTCGACAACGCGCTTATCCTTAGGCGTGCGGCCTGTTTTCTCGCCAGATCTTGCCACCAAGGCGCCGGTGGACGTGATTCCCGTTCCGGGCTCGTGCAGGATCGCCTCTTCGTAAAGTTTGGCGACAGGTGCGTTTCGTAAAACGGTTGGAACGGTGAGGTCGTGTTTGGTGAGAATAGTTGTCATTTCGTCTTCCGGGTCGAGAAAATGCGACCTTACAAATGATAGCGCTTTGGGGTCAAGACTCGTGCCTTTTTTTCTACCTGAGAAAAAATAAAGTGGAGCCAAGGCTACTCAATCAATATATTTTCTTCTTTTAGTAGTTTCCTCGTATATTCAATTTCATTTTTTTCGTTCTCTGGAAACATTATTATTTTTTTCTTCGATTTTCCATTTCACCATATTGGTCGCTTAGTACCAGACGATCTGGCAAAATATGACAGTACCCTGTTTTTGTTTCGAATACCTTTTCGTCGTCCATCGTCACCTCGACATGTGCGTTAAATCGTAGGTCGACGGTGCAGCAAAATCAAAGGTAAACCTAGCGTCCTAAAACCTTCTTTGGTACGGTCGCGACGTTTTCACGTGAGAGAAAGATGTTCAAAAAAGTATTGGTCGCCAACCGTGGCGAAATTGCCGTAAGAATCATGCGCACATTAAAGGAGATGGGAATCTCAACAGTGGCGATTTATTCCGAAGCCGACCGTCGCGCATTCCATGTTCGGGTCGCCGACGAAGCCTATTGCGTTGGTCCAGCCGCATCATCGGAGTCCTATTTACGTGCCGATAAAATCATCGAAGTCGCAAAATCTTGCGGCGCCGAGGCCATCCATCCCGGCTACGGTTTTCTTTCCGAAAACTCAGCTTTTTCTCAGTCATGCAAAGAAGCCGGAATCGTCTTTATTGGACCTCAAGCCTACGCCATTGAAATGATGGGAGAGAAAACGAAGGCCCGAACCTTGATGGAAAAAGCCGATGTTCCGCTCGTACCAGGAACCAAGGAAGCGATTGAAGATTCACTAGTAGCACTAGATATCGCCAAAACAATGAACTTCCCCGTTCTCATCAAGGCCGCCGCAGGAGGCGGAGGAAAAGGGATGAGGCGAGTGAACGAAGAAGGAGAATTTGTCGCAGCCTTTGAAGGGGCCAAACGAGAAGCGCTTAACGCCTTCGGAAACGGCGACGTCTACGTGGAAAAATATGTCCTCAATCCAAAACATGTAGAATTCCAAGTTTTGGCCGATACACACGGCAATGTTGTCCATCTTTTTGAGCGAGATTGCTCTGTTCAACGCCGCCATCAGAAAATTATCGAAGAGACGCCTTGTCCGACCTTATTACCCGAAACACGAAAACGCATGGGAGAGGTCGCCATCGCAGCCGCGAAAGCTGTCGATTATGTAGGCGCCGGAACCGTTGAGTTTTTGCTGGATGTAAATCAGGATTTCTACTTCTTAGAAATGAATACAAGGCTCCAAGTTGAGCATCCGATTACCGAAATGGTGACCGGCATTGACCTTGTCAGATGGCAGTTAAAAATTGCCGCAGGAGAAAAACTTGGCTTTACCCAAGAGGACCTTGTTCAACGCGGCCATTCCATTGAATGTCGGATTTATGCCGAAGATCCCGATAATAATTTTGCGCCCTCACCTGGTAAAATCACCTTCCTTTCGACGCCCTCTGGGCCTTGGGTGAGAGATGATTCGGGCGTATATTCTACTGCCACTGTTCCGGTCCACTACGATCCCATGATCGCCAAACTCATCGTTTGGGGCGAAGATCGAGAACACGCCATGCAACGCATGGATCGTGCGTTATGCGAATACGTTGTTTCTGGCATTACCACCAACGTTGGATTTCATCGCGAAGTACTCGCCCATCCATCCTTTATTGATGGTAAATATAATACCGAATTCGTACCCGATATGATGAAAGAAAATCGGCCTGAGAAAGGCGATAACTTTGATGCCTTAACCGAACTTGCCGCCGTCTTGGCGCAACACATGGCCGACGAGAAACTCCTTTCCGAGGGCGGCGCGAAAACAAGCGGCCCCAAAAAAACTGGGCAGAATCCATGGAAACAAATCAGTCGAGCAATGAACTTGAGGAGAATATAATGGCTAATTATTACATCGCCGATGGCGATGACGAAAAAGTATATGAGGTAATTTCTCTCTCTGAGGGACTCTATCAAATTACAAATCCCAAAGGTGAAACATTTGAAATCGACGCCTTTATGCCCATCGAAGGGCGACTCAATTTCGTCCATAATAACCGTTCTTTAGACTTTGATGTAAGGGAAGAGGATGGGACAAAAATCGTTCAACGACGAGGCCTTCGTACCTTTATTGAAGTCTTAAACGAAAGACAAAAACGTATGCGTATCGCCGGTGTAGGCGGAAGAGGAAAGTCGGGGCCAGATCTTACAAGCCCCATGGCCGGAAAAGTGGTTGCCATTGAGTGCGCGGTCGGTGATGCCACCGAAGAGGGACAGGTGCTCATCATCGTCGAGGCCATGAAAATGGAAAACGACTTAAAAGCCCATGTCGCGGGTAAGGTCATCGACATCCCT
Source organism: Myxococcales bacterium (assembly GCA_026988815.1). Taxonomy (GTDB): domain Bacteria; phylum Myxococcota_A; class Bradymonadia; order Bradymonadales; family Bradymonadaceae; genus CALJNB01. The sequence continues at coordinate 13,996 of JALSKP010000456.1, forward strand.
GTGGCTGTCGGCGATGCTGTGGAAGTCGGCGACATCCTCGTTACCCTTGAGGTGGCTGAGTAGTGTCACTACAAGAGGAAATAGAAGCCGCGAAAAAAAAATGGGAAGAAGAGATTCTCAATCCTTTGCTAGAAAAACATGGCGTTCGAAAAGAGCAGTTCACACTTTCAGATCGCGAAGAACTCGACCCTTTGTACGGCCCCTGGTCAACGAAAAGTAACTACGAAGATCTCGGTTTTCCCGGACAGTTTCCCTATACCCGAGGCGTTCAACCCACCATGTACAGGGGACGACTCTGGACGATGCGTCAATACGCCGGATTTGGTGATGCGGAACAATCCAATAAAAGATATCGCTACTTACTCGATCGTGGCACGACCGGCCTTTCGGTGGCCTTCGATTTACCAACTCAGATGGGATATGATTCCGATTCTCCACGCGCCAACGGTGAGGTAGGAAAGGTCGGCGTCGCAATCGATTCGATTGCCGATATGGAAACTCTTTTTCAGGATATTCCGCTCGATAAAGTGTCCACCTCGATGACGATTAACTCTACAGCCTCGATTCTTCTCGCCTTTTACATTGCTGTTGCAGAGAGCCGAGGGGTCTCAAGAAAACAAATCCGAGGGACCATCCAGAATGATATTCTAAAAGAATACATTGCGCGTGGAACCTACGTCTTTCCGCCTCGACAGAGCATGCGCATCATCACCGATATTTTTGCTTTCTGTAATACTGATGTGCCCAAATGGAATACCGTTAGTATCTCTGGTTACCATATCCGAGAAGCAGGAAGTACGGCCGGGCAAGAGGTTGGATTTACGATCGCCAACGGAATTGCCTACGTTGAGGCAGCGCAAAAACTTGGATTAAAAGTTGACGATTTCGCCCCTCGCCTTTCTTTCTTCTTCAACGTCCATAATCGCTTTCTAGAAGAGACCGCAAAGTTTCGAGCAGCACGGCGAATCTGGGCCAGAATCATGAAGAACCGTTTTGGGGCCAAAAATCCAAAGTCGATGAAATTGCGTTTCCACACCCAAACTGCGGGCTCTACTTTGACCGCCCAACAACCGCAAGTAAACGTCGTTCGCGTCGCATTACAAGCGATGGCAGCCGTCATGGGCGGAACCCAATCCCTTCACACTAACTCATGGGACGAGGCCCTTTCTCTACCCACCGAAGATGCAGCCCGAATCGCCTTGCGAACCCAACAAGTCATCGCCTTCGAATCAGGGGCGGCCGATGTTATCGACCCTTTCGCGGGAAGTTATGCTGTCGAGGCCTTGACCGACGACATCGAGGCGCAAGCGCTGGACTATATCAAACGCATCGATGAATTCGGTGGCGCGGTTGCGGCGATCGAAAATGGTTTTCAGCAATCCGAAATTCAAGAAGCCGCATATCAAGCGCAACTTGCCATCGAAAAAAAGGATGATGTTATCGTTGGTGTGAATGCTTATCAGATAGACGAAAAACCGCCTGAGGGATTACTCAAAGTCGATGCCAGCGTGGAAATCAACCAAAAGAAACGTCTGGCCGCATTTAAAGCGAACCGTTCGATGAAAGAGGTCGACGACGCGCGAGCCAAACTGAAAAAAGCGGCCCAAGGAAGCGACAACCTTATGCCCCTCATTCTGAGTGCGGTTAAGAAAAAAGTAACTTTGGGCGAAATCTCAAATACCTTGCGAGAAGTATTCGGCGAGCATATCGAAAATGTTGTAATCTAGCTGTTAAGGCCCACGATCTTATGGTGTGGGTTTGTTTTGAATAAATCAGCTTTTGTTTCATAAATCTCAAGTATCTTTTCATAAGGGCTTTTGTATTTCAAGGCCCGAAGTTGTTTTTGGTAATTATA
>JALSKP010000457.1 GCA_026988815.1 Myxococcales bacterium
GACGATCGCGCTCGTGTCTTTGGCGGAAAGAACCCGCACGTTTCAGAAAACCTGGCCATCACGGCAGGCTATCCGATTGAATCAGGGGAACCCATTTACATCGCAAGCGATGGGTCCTACACCCGTAAAGTGGGCGGCGAAAAAATCCCTCCCCACACCTATCGTTCTTTCGCGCGCGATGTTGTGGAACAATGGTTGAACTCGCCGGGACACCGCAAAAATCTTCTTGATAGCCAAGCCCTCGAGTTAGGGTGCGGCGTTTACATTCTTTATCAAGGCCAAATCCCCTCCTTCGTCTCAGTGCAAAACTTCCAAGTTTTCGAAAAACTGCGTTCCTAAAAAAAAGTCGGTCGTAGGTGTTGATTCTGTATCAAGGCTTTTTAGTTTTCTGGGTATTATGGGCAGTGTGATCATTTTCGGCGGGTTGAATGAAAGAGGGGTTTTGGGATGAAGGAAAGTCCCCTTTTATCATCGATGCTTGGGTTCTATTGCCCGACCATATGCATTGTTTATGGACTCTCCCAAGAGGCGACCGGGAGCTTGGAAAGCGTTGGGCGATGATAAAGCGTTTGGTCACACAGCAATGTCCAGAACTAAAACGTCTAGATTGGTTGACGCCGTCGAGGAAAAGCAGAAACGAGTCAACCGTGTGGCAACGTCGTTTTCGGGAGCATCTCATATGTGATGACATCGACTTTAAAAACCATTTGGAATATATTCACTATAATCCCGTAAAACATGGTCTCTGCGAAAAGTCGATTGATTGTACCACATCGACCAAGCACGTTGTCGAACTAAAGATCTGGATTTGCTAAGACTCCTCGTTTTCTAAAGAACAAGGAGATCTTATGAATGAAGCGAAACATTTGCTCAAAAAATTAAAACCCATCGAGGAGGAAAATATCCAAACCAGCTTCGACTCGAAATCATGAGGCTAAAGGAAGCTTTAAATGGCGACCGACGAAAACATAGTCAAAAGAAATCGGAACAAAGCCTCTAGGCGCGTTTGAGATAAATTAATGATGTATTTATCTAAACCAGCGGCGTTGGCTTTGGATTTTCGCTCTTCTTTTTTCCGCCGCGATGCTCGTCGGGTCTCAATCTTGCTGGCCAACTTTTTTAATTCTTCTCTGTGCTATTTTTCCTATTTATTCCTCACGTCGAGACGACGACCAGCTTAGCCTTTTTAACCTGGTATTAGCGTTTTTTGCCGCACTGCGACGTATTTTGTCTATCAATTTCACGACAAACTAATCTGGTTCTCGCTTTCATTTCCATATTTGAAGATTTTTTGTCCACAAAAAATAACTTTTCCTTTTTCACAAAAAAAACACGAAGAAATGTGATCTTCCTTATGATAGTCTCTTTAGATGAAAGCCACCGTAATTATCAGAAAATGCACGACCTATAATATTGATACCATTGAGTCTATTATCAGCCAAGGTCTCGATTCACTTTCACTTCGACCTACAGGTCGAACTCTCATTAAGCCCAATGTGGTTGCCTCCGGTGACAAATTTCCCCACGCCTATACTCGCCCGGAATTTATCGAAGGGGTGATTCGTGCCGTTCAATCAAAGGCCGAAAATATTGAAGAAATTGCCGTCGGGGAGCGATGTGGAATTACCGTTCCTACACGATATGCCTATAAAAACGCGGGGTATTATAAAGTCTTCAAACGCACAAAGGTTGACCATTATCATTTTGAGGAAGAAACCCAAGTCAAAATCCCACTCACCCACAAGGGTCGCCTTAGAGATTTTATCTTTGTTCCCGAAGCCGTCGCCCGTGCTGATTTTTTTATTAATTGTCCAAAGTTTAAAGCCCACCCTTGGACGACAGTCACCTTTAGTATGAAAAACTACATTGGCATTCAAGATGATAGGCATCGCTTGATCGACCACGACCATAAACTCAATCAAAAGGTGGCCGATCTACAATACGTTCTCCAACCGCAGTTTATCGCCATTGATGCCATTACCGCCGGCGAGGGTAGAATGCTTACACCGATTCCCTTCGACATGGGATTGATCATTATGGGGAATAATCAGGTCGCCTTTGACGCGCTATGTTGTCATATCATCGGCTTAGATCCACTCAGCGTTGAACATATTCGTCTTGCGTATGAACGAGGATTTGGACCTGTTTCTCTCGACAAAATCGAGGTCATCGGTGACCTAACATTGGAAGAAGCGCAAAAACGAGCCGAAGGATTTCGAGTAGGTTTAATCCGAGTTGAGGAGTATTTCCAAGGCACCAATATCGACGCTTATGCCGGACCTCCGCCCGACTCGGACGCCGACGATTATTGTTGGGGAGGTTGTCCAGGTGCTATG
>JALSKP010000458.1 GCA_026988815.1 Myxococcales bacterium
CGTGCGGCTGTCATAGAGCTACGTTTTCCTTCCAACCAGTTTTTTCGAAAACGATCACCAATTCTTCGGTGGAGAGATTTTTCCCATCCTTCGTTTAAGCGTGCTCGAATCACGCGACCGAGGTGGGGATGGATAAGTCTTAGATGCCGACCAGATTGTTCGAGATCGAAATCCAAAAAGTGGCGGAGAATGAGGAGTTCTATGGTTTTTTCGGCGTTTTCCATCGTCTCCCCACCATCGATGAGCAGTTTACGAAGCACCGACCATTCAACACGCCCTTCAATGATGGAAAGAATTTCTAGAACTTCTCGTCCGGCCGTACCGAGACCGTTAAGTCGGCGTCGCAAAGATTCATCTTGGCCCTTGGGGAGTTGAAAGCTTTTTAGTTTTTCAACATCGACCGTCCATTGTATGGAAGAGGCACGACTGAGGGTTCCATCATGGATAAAATGACGACAGATCTCTTCCACATAAGAAGGGTTTCCGTTGGAGAGATTGGCAAGTTCTTTGATCCAGGTTTCGGGAACTTCTTTGACACCCAGACGTTCATGGAAAAAGTAACTCACATCTTCAACACGCAATCCTTCGACCTCGATTAAATCGACGCCTTCAACGAGAATCAACTTATCGGTTCTAAATCCATTTTGGGCCGTCGCCACGATTGAGGGTCGAACTTCGACGCTTGAGTCTTGAAACCAGTCGTTTAAAAAATCCAACGAGATCTTATCGGTGCAGTGTAAGTTCTCAATCAGAATGACAACGCGATCGGGTCTCATTTCCGAAACAAGGTGTTCGATGGCGATGCGGATCCAGTTGTACTCGACCTCTCGCTCCGAGGGATCGCGTTGATGTCCGATCCAAGGGGAGAGACGGCGTAACATGTTCAACATGGGCCGAAATTGAGAATGGTCTTTCACGTCACGACTTTCAGCCATCGCGCCGAGTTCGCGTAAAATTCGGATAAGAAGCTGAAACGCGTCAGGATTCTCGTTGCAGACAAGCGAAATAACGATACTCCCCTTCAATTTCAAAGCTGAGGCAACTTCGTGCATGAGGCGAGATTTACCGACGCCCTCCCCACCTTTAATCAAATGGATAGAACCCGCTCTACCGTCCCGTCTTAAATTATCGACGATCGTCGATTTTTGTATTTCCTCGCGAAGGAGAATGCCTTTTTCAAAGTAACCGCGAAGAACGGGCGGTGCGGCAATATCTAAATCTCCGGAGACGTTGGAATTGAGAATCCATTCCAGAGATTCGTGATCCGAGGCAAGGGCTTTCAGCGCCTCGCCAGCATCGTGGTATTCGAAATCGCCGAGTTGACGCAGAAGAACCATCGTAAAGCGACTAAAGGCCAAGGGAACTTCACTGTTGAGCCGATGAGGCTCGGGAGGTCTGTAGGATTCCTCGTTGGTGGGGGGGTCTTCTTTTGTGCGTGGACCAAAAGGCAAAACGCCGCACATCGCATAATATAAGGTCACGCCAAGGCTGTACAAGTCTGATCTTAACTCGCCTTTCTCTCCTCGAATGATTTCAGGCGCCATATAGGACCGTGTTCCGCCGCGTAGAGTATCGCGTTTTGGATCGGCACTCGATAAGCCGAAATCGACGAGTTTGGCCATCGGGCGTGCATCTTCGTCGTCCAACCAGAGCAGCATAATGTTCGCGGGTTTGATATCGCGATGAACCATCCCCATGCCGTGTAAGTAGGAGAGGCCTTGAAGAATCTGTACCGTCAGATCAATCATTTCGGTCGGAGTGAGCAGCGCTCGAGCATCCTGCATCGAAAACCCATCGATGTATTCTTCGGCGAGGAAAACGCCGCCATCAGGGAGCGCGCCGTAATCATAAACGCAGACCAGATTGGGGTGGGAAAGCTTTGAGAGAATCTCAAATTCTCTTTTTAACATTTTGCCTTGCACTGTGGCAAAGGCTTCAGCAGATAGCACTTTTAAGGCAACTTTTCGTAAATTATAATGGAGATCTTCGGCAAGATAAACGGCCCCTCCGGCCCCTCTTCCCAGTGGTTTAATGTAACGATAACGTCCCGCAAAAACTCTCTGCTTACTCATAACAATCAACTTTCTCAATTTTCATTAAAACTACTAGATTCCCTCTAAACGGCAAGCCTCTCTTTTATAGAGAAGACGATTTTTCGTGGGAAAAGCTGTTTTTTATGTGTTAAAAATCGTCTTAAAACGTCGATCGTAGAAATCCAACCCGACGAGCCAACTTGACGGAAAAGGTCTCTATGAACGTTTTTGTAGCAGTTGCCATGGCGTTGACGCTCTCGGTACCAATATCTGGCAGGGATCAATCCAAGGCTATGAACCCCT
>JALSKP010000459.1 GCA_026988815.1 Myxococcales bacterium
TAACTCGGCATCGTGTACCATGTATAATTTTCGCAAAAGATCACTTCGCGTGAGAATCCCTACTTCACTATTCGGGGCATCAGGCGAAATAGACTTGTGCACCACCATCAGGCGACCGATATCCATCTCTGTCATTAGCGCCAGGGCGTCGTCGATAGGTTCCATATAATCGATGGAGACGACCTTGGATGTCATAAAAGCGCTTACCGGGAGACGGTTGCCGTCACTTTGCCTGGCTTTTTCAAGGTCTCTTTTCGAGAAAATTCCGACCGTTTCCCCCGCTTTTCTAACGGGCGCGCCTGTAATTTTTTTCTCCGATAAAATCGACCGTGCCGATTCAACGATGGTAGTGGAATCGAGGTAGACGATCTCGGTGGACATTATTTCAAAGACCCGAATAGGCGACATTTTGAAGGCTTCCAAAGATGCCAAAACCTCCGCTTTGACATCGTCCAACTGGCGTTTTTTAAACGCTGCTGAACCTGCTCCAGGATGCCCTCCTCCACCAAATTGACGGCAAAATTTCCCGACATCAAAATAAGAAATCTGGCTCCGTGCGATGAGCTGAATACGATTTTTTGTTCGAATTAAAGCCAGGATTGCCGAGTGTCCGCCAAAGTCCATCACTTGTTGAACGACCAAGGCTGCGCCACGAATATTAAAATCAAATTCGGCGGAAGCAATCGCGACTTCAACCGATCCCACGCTCACCTCATGTACCTCTTTTAAAAGATCGCCCAACAAGTGGACCTGCTCTTCTGAGAACTCCTTGGAAAGGTAGCGATTGACGATACGTAATTGCGCACCGTGTTTGAGTAGAACGTGAGCGATGGCAAGGTCACGCGATGTCGTCGTACAATAGGAAAGACGCCCCGTATCGGAGTAAAGCGCGAGCATAAAAAGCGTCGCATCACGAGAATCAAAAGCTGTGCCTTTTCCGATCATCTCTTCGACCAATAAGGTAATGCATGCACCGACCGGATCGACATGGGCAAGATCAGATTGGAGATCAAAGGCACTCGGAGGATGATGATCAAAGACCTCCACTTCTGGTTCAAAAGTGAAAAGAGCCTCAAACTCGGCGACGCGTCTGGAATCAGCGGTATCAACAACAAATATTTTTGAAACGCCCGACCTTTCAGCTTTCTCAAGTGCAACCTCAAGGGTTAGCATAGGGTAGAGATCTTTGTGCATCGAAAGGAAACGTTGAACCGAGGGATTCATGTTTCGTCCCAAAATCATTTGAACGTCGGGATATAGTTTTGAAATCCCGACCATACTTGCGATGGCATCAAGGTCTGCATTGCTATGACAAATGACAAATTTCATGTGGACTCTAGGTTCGGGAAAAAGTGTGCATTAACTGCTTTCGATCTGATTGATAAAAGAAGGCGGCACGTGCTTGCACAACCACACACCGTTTTCAGATAAGAAAAAAGCGTGTCCCTCATCGTTCATTAAAGCTGCGTTAATTTCAAGCATCACGAGTTTACCATGCCGACGACCAACCGCCGCGGCGGTTTCCACGTCTGCTGATAGATGCACGTGGTTACGGTTTTTTGACGCCAAGCCCGTCTTCAAAATAGAATCGATAAATCGAATGGCCGTTCCGTGGAAAAGCTTTTCTGGTGGAGCGCACGCGTTGAGTTCCAAATCCACATCGACGGAATGCCCTTGATTGGCACGGATACGCTCACCATCTTCAGAAATCGAAAAACGTTGTTTGTTATTCAGTTTTACTACTTCCACTATTTTCTCTAAGTCGAGTTTGAGATTCGACGCTTCAATGATTCCCTCAATGGAGGTCCAACCTTGGGCGTCCAAAGTAATGCCAATTTTCTCGGGTTTATGACGAAGGACCAGACTGAGAAATTTGCTTATCTTTTTCGTTTCCTTTTCATTCATACTCGCCTCCAGATCTGAGAGCATGATGAGCTTTTATCAAAGCCCGATGTTTAATTCCACCGTTGAAGATTGATTTATTCTCGAAAGAAATTATCGTAGGCCCATGTTAAGATCACACTCAATCCTCTTTCGAGTCCTCCTTTTTCTGGTCCTTCTTTTGGGACTATCTACGTGCGCGGAAGTCTCCGATGAAGTCATCCTGGAGATAGAACTCAGTGGCGCCCCGGATACGAAGGTCGAGCTTGGCAGTGTTGTCAAAATCACAATTTTTGCCGAAAGCAGCGCCGCGTTAGATTTTGATTATGACTGGAGACCTAGCGAGTTTGATTGGTCGATTGGAACGCGCGCCTCGTTGATAAAACAAAAGAACACGGCACTTTTCACCTGGGATCCAACGGGTGCTGACGTGCTATCGGACGACCCCA
>JALSKP010000460.1 GCA_026988815.1 Myxococcales bacterium
CCAGTTTCTCGAATCGGCGCATCGTTTTTAAGCATCGCGTCGAGCAAGATTTGTATCGCTTCATCGATCGATTTATTGTAGTGTTCAAGCATGGCAATATCCTTTTTTTCACCTTTTATGGTGTGATTATTCAACTGGATATTGCCATATTTTTTTGAAAAAGATCAGATCTCCGACTGGTTTTAGTCAGACACAGTTTAAGGACTGCGATTGGTAAAATCGCCCACCTTTACGCGAGATGCGTATCTCCCGGTCGGTTTCATCTAGTGGGGAATGGAGAGTTTGTAGGTTGTCTCTTTTTCAAAGGCGGCACGCCAGTCTTTGCCGTATTTTTCGTTCATCGCCTCAAGGGCTTTTCGATTTTGATAATCGGCGAGTGTGGACTCGACTGTACCCACTTCACAGCCGGCGATGCGCTCTACTCGAAAACCATATTTTTCGGTGATGGGGTTAGCGCTATCCAAATATCCGTCGGGCGCCAATTCGCCATAGATTCGAAAAACTTGAAGCTCTGCGTTCTTAGAAATGAGCCGCTTCGATGTGGCTGGGGGTTTCTCTTTTTTGAGTACCTTCTTTTGTGGATTCGTTTCAACTGATTTCGGGGCAGGTTTACTGCCTTCAGAATTATCCAGACAACCCATACTTAGACCAAGCCACAAAATGACCATATTTTTTTTCATTCCTTCTCCAGATCTTAAAACGGACAACAATGTCGAAAATTAAGAAGGTCATTATTCCTGAATGCGCTCGAAAATACACACCTCGAAAAGAGCAGGCTCATAACTCCCATTCGGTTCACGAACACGTTTTTGGTCAGCCTCTTTTAGACGCCCTAAACGTTCTTTAAACTCTGTTGTGCATAATTTTGCGTCCTCTTGGGAGCCAATTTTCTTGCACCTATTCGCCTCTTCATCGCACATCTTCACCGCGTTCAAACACCCATTCATCCTTCCATCCTTCTCAGGAAGGAGAGCACCACATGTCGACTGGCGATGTTCTTCGGCCCTCCCCTTTTGCGTTTTTATCATGTCGGCTGCTGAAAAATAACCTATCGCCAAACCTGCAATCCATAAAACAGGAAGGCTTCTACTTACCCAGGTTAGAAGTGGGGAAAGTGAAACACCGCCCTTAAAAACATGGTTAAAAGCACGAAGTGAGATCCCAAAACCAACAAGCGCAATCGCCGTAAGAAAGATCATCGGAACAAGATCGTCTTTAGTGAATAGTGTTCCATCGAGAAAAATAACCGCCATTCCACAAAGCAGCGCCGTTGAAACAATTGCAGATCCTATGGCAAGGGGAATAATGAGAAGGAGAATCCCTCTTTTTTCTACTTCATCGATAACCTCGCCGAGGTGTAAATCATGTTGGCCATTTGAGTTTGTCATAGCGTCCTCTCGTTACCTAAGACTAACAAAGCTTCATCAAATCAGACAACAGGATTGACACGATAGTCCGATATTTTGTTCTGCATCTTTAGACCCAATATGTTTACGAAAACTTCCCCTTCGTAAATGATAATCTCCAGAAGTTGGTACACTTCGGCGAACCCTTATTCTCGATCACGATAAAGTAAATATCCAATGCTATTTCATCGCGAAATCATTCTTTGTTCTTTAATCGCCTCTTACTTCACCTTCAAAGGAAATTTCCTTTTGAATACCCTCACCCCCATTCGCCTCAGGTAAATCAAAGCTTACTTTGCATTCTCCTTCGGCTAAAAACGTGTAGCAGAAGAGTGCAGCGTTCGAAGTCGCAGCTAAGTCGCCTAAAAATTTCGCATGTGGAGGGTTTTCAAAAAACTCACATATTTGAGGACTTTGGACCTGAGCGCGATAGTTTGCATCTTGGCCATTACAAACATCCCTCCCCTGGGTTTCTGCCTTAATCGGCACGCAGGTCACGCCCTCCCCGATCTCGAAGGTTTCAAGAAGACGAAGATCGTCAAGGTCTTCGATCGAGGCCGTGCGTAAACGAATTTCGCTATCGTCGATGGTCGATGACACCAAGAGATCTTTCGCTTCGTTTTCAGTCTCCGGCAAAATAATTTTCAAAAGCCCTCTTTTCGCTTTAGACCTCACAATCTCTCCCCTCTCGATCTCGAACGGAAAATACCCAACACCTCGCAAGCTCTCCTCACCAGATTTCAGAGAAAAATTAATCTCAATCGCCTCAGTCGGTCCAACGAGATAAACCCCTTCGCAATCCTCTCTGAAAGTGACTGCATCTGCGACCTCAGCCCTAAATTCGAGTTGGTCTTTCCTTCCCTCATCCGTCTCGACGAGAAGTTTAATCTTGCCCGCTTTTTTTGCCTCAAGCGTAATGGTCTT
>JALSKP010000461.1 GCA_026988815.1 Myxococcales bacterium
CAAAAAGGCGACAAAAAAACAGAACGAATGGACGGAAACCAAGCTGCTTATTTTTACGGAATACGGGGACACCAAACGCTATATAAACCAGCAACTTCGAAGCGCCATCGAAGACACCCATCTCGCCGATGACCGAATCGGTCATTTTCATGGTGGAATGTCGGATGAGGCTCGCGAAGAAATTCAGCGAAAGTTTAACGATCCAAACGATCCTATTCGTATTTTGATTGCAACCGATGCCGCGCGTGAAGGCGTCAACTTACAAGGTGCTTGTGCGGATCTTCTGCATTACGACTTGCCTTGGAATCCAGCGCGGATGGAACAACGTAACGGTCGCATCGATCGCACCCTTCAACCCTCGCCTATCGTACGTTGTATGTATTTTCATTATTCACAACGTCCAGAAGACCGTGTCCTTGAAGTGATCGTTGAAAAAATCGATGTGATTCAGCGAGAACTCGGTTCCCTTGGAACGGTAATGATGGAACAAATTGATACGGCTATGAAGGGTGGTATTGATGCGCATACCGGCAAAATAATCGATGCCATTCAGGTTGAAAAAACCACCAGAGACGCCCAAGAAAAAGAGCTCGAAAACCAGCGGGATTTAAAAGCCCTTAAGAAAGAAATCGACGCCGTTGGGCGTGTGTTTAATAACAGTAAAAAAGTGATTGGATACGATCCCAATCGCCTCAAAGATGTGCTCAACGTTGCCTGTGAAATCTTGATTGGAGACGATGCGGGATTAAAACCTACCGATGATGACCATGTTTTTTCCCTTCCCGAGTTCCCAGAAAGTTGGTCTCGAACATTAGACAGTGTACGTCGGCCCAAAAAGCGAGACGAAGAATGGTGGGAGTGGAGAAAAGCCCCTCTACAAGAGGTGCGATTTACTTCTCCTAAATCAATTTCAAGCGGCACTGTCCATTTGCATCTAGAACACCCTCTTGTGCAACGTATGTTATCGCGTTTTCGCGCCCAAGGTTTTGCGGCAAACGACCTTAGTCGTGTCACCGTTATTAGAACGCCTTATAATCATTCGCCAAGCGTGATTGCTTTTGCGCGATTATCCCTGTTTGGAAAATCGGCAACCCGTTTGCACGATGAAATCCTAGCTGTCGCTGCACCGTGGTCGGACACCGATCCTGAACGGCATTTAAAGGTCGGTCATACCGAAGAAGATAAAGAGGCGTTGCGTCATTTAGACGAGCTTTTGGTGAAAGCTGATGCCTTTCGCGATGTTCCAGAGGTCATCCTATCGCAAATTAAAAAGAGCGCTGCGGCCGACTATAAAGAGTTGTGGAAGTCCGTAGAAGAGGAAGCGGAAGCGAAGACAAAAGAAGCACTGAATTTACTTATTCGTCGAGGCGAGGAAGAGGCCTCTGCATTAGTGAAAATCCTAGAGGTCCAACAAAAAGCCATTCAAAAACGAGTGAATAAACAGGTTGAAATGGACTTTGGAGATTCGAATCGCGACAAGAGAGAAAAGACCCAATATGAAAATGATCTCAAACATATGAAGCATCGCCTCAACCAAATTGAAACAGAAATCACAACCGAACCGGCTGAGTTAAGATCTCTTTACGAGATAGAACTTCGACGCGTGCAACCTGTCGGTTTAGTCTATCTTTGGCCGGAGTCCAGATGAGCGATCAAGAAAAACGTTTTCACGAAGTTTGGATGGGGATGGTTCAACCGGTCGAAGGGTTGGTGTTTTCAATTCCTGCCTTGGTCGATGCCCAATGTTTTGAAAAACAAACCGTCCAGGTCCAGAAAGATTTCAAAAACTTTCTCAATGAAGACAACGACGAGGTCCTAGATTTAGCTCATTTTTTAGATGAGTTTCTTGGATTCGATGCCAGTCTTTTTGATTCAGGAGATGCGCTTCCAGAAAACCTTTCCCTTTGGGTTCCCGAGGGCAGAGAACTCTTGATTCCCACCTTGGCGGTAAAGAATCTTTCCTTAGAAAAAAAGGAAGGAGGGAATATTGACGACAGTACTCCTGCATCGCGTGCCGGAAAGAATTATACTTTTTTGCTTTGGGATTTACCGGGCGTCGACCTTGATAAATCGACAACCCTTGTCGGCAATAAAGACTTAGAAAACACATCGACCGATGAACAAACGGGTAGCTGGGATTACCCACCAAAATCAAAATTCGACAGGCTACTTCGTGCGTGCCGCGTCCCCATCGGATTGATTACAAACCGAAAAGAATTCCGTCTTATCTACGCGCCTCATGGCGAATCCTCGGGCGTGATGACATTCCGCATTTCCGATATGGCATCAGTGGGTGGACGTCCCATTCTTGATGCCTTCGTCAT
>JALSKP010000462.1 GCA_026988815.1 Myxococcales bacterium
TACTGCGAGAACACGATTTTAGAATCGTCGAACCTCAAGTTTGAACTCGGTATCGGCGGTACGAACTTAGGAAACGCGCAGGTGAACGCCTCCGTGGAAATGATAGATTGCCAGTAGTTTTCTAATTCCGATTTCTTATTCAAATTACCACCATTCCTTGACGGATTTTCAAAATAAGAACATAGGAGAGGAGCCCCAAAAGAGAGATGATTGTGAATAGTCGAAAAGCCCCACCATTTTGGTTAACACTCCCATCGGTACAGTTTCGCCGCTCCCCATGGTTCTATTTTAAATACGATATGGTGTGGGCGTTCTTTCTTATTATCGCCATTGGCTTGATGCATTTTTTTGCGTGGCAGGGCATTGCAACATCCTGGGATCCCATCCTTATTTTATACTTCGCGATTTTTAGTTGCGTCCAAGTATGGTCGGGCGTCTTTGTCCACAACGCCACACATCGAAATTTTCCTCGTCCGATAAACCGTCTCGTTGGGGAGTTGATGGGGGCTCTTATTGTCTCGCGTTTTGCATCATGGGAAATTCTTCATTCTCAACATCATAGTTATTCGGACATTGTCGGAAAAGATCCCCATCCTGTCTGCCCAAGTTTTTGGCGCTTCTTTTTTGGTCAGATGATTGGAAATTTGGAACCTAATCTTCATATGCAGTATTTTCAACGATGGGGCGACACACCTCAACATCGCCGCCGAGAAAATTTTCGTTCGATCGTGAGTTTTTCAACGATGATCGTGTTGGTCTTTTTTTGGTACACCCTCTTTGGTTTTTATGGTTTTTTTGCGGTCTTTGTTCCAGCGGTCATTGTTGGCATTCTCCACGTTTCGCACTTTAACTGGATTACCCACGATGCCCATAATCCAGAGCAAAATTTCAAACCCACCAATTTTGACGAAGGTTTGTTTTGGTTAGGAAACCGATTGTTTTTTGGCATCTACTACCACGAAAATCACCATAAAAATTCATCTTTATTCAATCCCATGCATTACGATAAATATCAGAAAGCACGGATGGAAAAAAAGAAAGCTTCTGCTGAAGCTCCTAAAGTCTAAACCCAAAAAAGCCTACCAAAAGAGGTAGGCTTTGTTTTTTTCTAATATACCTAAGGGGTTATTTCTTCTCGTTCAATTTCGCCATGAGAAGTTCACCGAGTGTCGCACCGGACTCTTCTTTATGACGTGCATTATCACGTTTTGAACCGCCCTTCTTATTACGACGAGGCGCGCTATCCCTATTATTGGGCTTTTTGTTGTTGGAATTACGACGGTTGTTCGTGTTGTTTGGCTTGTCGCTTGAGGATCCCTCAATGAGAGATTTTCTGGAAAATCCGATTCTAAAACTTCCGTTCTTTTGTTCCTGGACCTCGATGACTTCCACTTCGATCTCTTCCCCTACTTTAACGTAGTCAGCGGGATCATGAACGTGTTCATGAGCGATGTTTGAACAATGGAGCAAACCGCGGTGGTTTCCCTCAATCTCCAAAAATGCGCCGAAATTGGCGATCGAGGCGACGGTTGCCTTGATTTTATCGCCCACACTTGGTGGCGGCGTTGTGGGCTTGGCTTTAACTTTTTTCTGTCGCTTTGGACGATCCGTTTTGAGGCGATCCAAGGTCTCATGGATGTGGCGACGGTAACCGCGACGTTTACTATTGCGTAAAGCATCACGAAGCAGACGATCGGCTTCGGCGTATAAAGAGCCTTGCTTTTCTTCATCTTCTTTGGCCAAGTCGATTAAAACTTGGGCAAGATTATGTCCTAAAAGAGCGCTTGCTTTGTTTTTTTCAAGTCCCTTACGGTACGCGTCGGCAGCTTTTGAGAGGTCTTTGGCGACTTCTTTGTACCAGGTTCCACGCGCGTTCCAGCTGGATTCATTTTTGGGTGCTGTTGTTGCGCGGTCCCAAACTTTTTCTGCTGCATCAATATCGGTTAACCAGAGCGCTTGAGCATAAAGAGACAAAAAGTCTGCGTCCTCGCCAAAGGATTCTGCGAAACGGTCAAGTGCTTGGGCTAAGCCATCGGTGAAGGCCGGTGCTGCATCCAATCGATCTTTGTTGAACAGAAGAACGGCAAACCCGGTTTTAACCATTTTTACAAATCGACCATAGTCGTCTTTTGGCAAAGGCGTCTCCAAAGAGTCGATGCCTTCACGAACGAGCTTTAGGGCTTCATCGTAATTACGTTGATGACGCGCACTATGAGAGGCGACCGCATAGTACTCAGCGCGTAGCTGACCCGACTCGGTTCCCATTGCTGAAATTCTTCGAGCGGTGCTTTCTTCGCCGACCTTTAACGCGATCTTTGAAACG
>JALSKP010000463.1 GCA_026988815.1 Myxococcales bacterium
CATCCAAACGCGTCGGATCGGCGCACCGACGAAAGCGACTATCGTTTTCGATCGATGATAGACGATAGGCAAGATCAAGGCGAAGGGGGCCAATGGGCGTGACCCACCAAATACCCGTTCCCACGCCATAGATCATTGAACTCACCAGCTCTTCTGTCGAGACCGGTGGTGGAACGAAATCTAAATCGCTACTCCCGTCAAACGCGAAAGAGCCACCGAGTACGGTCGCGGCATCGAAAAAGGGGGCAAACCAAATATCTCCGAAGTTGAGGAAGTTCTTACGGAGCCGGAAACGAGGCTCAAAGGACGCGCCAAAACGCGTAAGACCTCCAATCGGAATCGGCTCACCTGTTGCCGAATAGGGCGAAAGTTGACGTCGCCCAAAGGCACGAATAGATCCGTTTCCCCCACCATAGAGGGTCTGGGTAATGGGCGGCCGTTTGTCGCGGTTGATATTGTAAATCGTCGATGCGTTCGCCCGTAAGGCGAGCACGATCCGTTTTTGAAAGAAGGGGAAATAGGCTTCGATATCAACGGAGGGTTTTATAAAATCGAAATCGCCACCGATCAGAGGGGACAAAAAACCAAGATAGTCATCGGATTCTTGGAAACTCACCGTCAACGCGAAACCACGTGTTGGATTAAGGATCTGGTCTCGATAATCCAGTAGAAAACGTTGTTCAAAAAATTCTAAAACGTTCTGTTCTTGCAGGCGAATCGATTCGTCTAACAGGGATGCATTGATATCACTCAATAAAAAGAGCGCCAGACTATAGGAAATATCGATGGTTAAATGGTTGAAGAACTTACGTCTTATACCAAATTTTAAGGATGGACTTAAGATGGCAAAACCAGGTTCTACGTCGCGCTCAAGCGCAAGTTTAACTTCAAAATTGGTTTTCTTTTCGAAAAAACGAGGTTGGGTAAAACGCAACTCGCTCTTAATAATGATGCCCTCATTATGGGCCTCGCCGGGAATTTCAAAAATGCTCGGCGCCCAGGCATAGCCAAAGGTGTTGAAGTGATCCAAGCGCCGAAGTCCACCCAGGAAATTTCGGCTTCCCCAGTTGAACTTCAAGTGGAGATCTTGGCGAGCACGCTCCAAGGCGGCACCCGCACCGGCACGAAGCGTCCATATTTTGGCTTCACTAATATTGATAACGATAGGGACCTTAGGGTCGAGCGTGATACGCTCATCGGCTTTGGCTTGCGCGTCATCGATCAAATCTCCGAAAAAATCATCACTTTCCTCAACTTCTTTTGGGCTTTTCGTCTGCTCGGCGATGCTTCTGTCTTTTTCGATAATAGGAGACAGCTTTACTAAACTGAATACCCCTAATTCGTAGATTGCGTTACGCGTTTCCTCTAGCTTTTTCGGATCAAAAACATCATTTTCTTTAAAGGCCACTGCATCCAAAACACGTTTCTTTTCAATGTTTCGCAGACCGATGATTTCGACCTTTCCAAAGACGGCCGAGGGCCCGGGGTCAACGTAGAGCAGGATTTTTGCACTGTATTTTTCTGGGTGTACGAAAACTCTTCCTCGTACGTTGGCGAAGGCGAAAGAGCGCTCGCGTAGCGCATCGAAGAGGTCTGATTTCGTTTTGAGATAGCTAGATTGTACAAAGCGCTGGCCGACTTTTATCGTGAGGCTGTTTTCGATCTTCTTTTTGTGTTTTTCAGGGAGGCCTTCGATCCAGATATCGGTGATCTTTACCGACCGCCCCTCGCGTAGGGTGATAGAGATCGAAACTTCTTTGTTTTCACGGTCCTTGTTCACACTCTCGTTTAGGATCTTTATATCAAAATATCCCTGCGATTTGTAAAAGGTGCGAATCCGTTCAAGATCTCTTTTCCACACCGTCGGATCAAAAAACTGAGGAGGCGATCCTAGCAGAGGAACACCTTCAATCGATGCTCGCCAGCCCGGATCTTCCTGGGTCGCTAGGCCTTCTTTTAAGGTCGCCAGATCCACTTTTTTGACGCCCTTTATCTCCACAGAATTCACGCGAAATGTTGTACGGGTGGAAAGCACATCGGGCTTGGCTTTGGCGGTCGAACACGAAAGAAGAAAGAGGGCACACGCAAAAACGAGCCATCCAAGCCCATGGGAGGAGGCTGCTTTCATCGTGCAGACATCTTCATTTGGACAAAGGAGAGCGTCGACGCGAAGCCCCTAAAAAAAGAAAGGCGAAGAAGGCGAAAATATAGACGTTTTGGGCGGGATGGAGCGTTGAGCATCCCCCTTGCGGCGCTTTACTGGGTAAGTCAAGATCTTGAGGCGAAATCGCAATCGTTTTAACGAGCCCAAGCGAGGGTTTGG
>JALSKP010000464.1 GCA_026988815.1 Myxococcales bacterium
TATTTACAGAGTCTTTTTACCTTTAGGAACGCGAGTTCAGACTGGTCCGACGGCTCCCGATCGAGATCGAGCGGAATTTCGGCAAGAGCCGATTTTTTCCATGCTTCTTTACATGCGAAAATTCCTATCAAAAGTTTTATTTTCCGAAATCAATTCAAACTTTCTTACGCTAAGTTTGATGTCCAAGGCAACGATGAAATTGTGTACGACGAACTTCTTGATATTCCGCTTCCCATCGAGGGACTGTCCTACACCAACGAATTCGATGCACTCTATGTTCCCAATTCGAAGTGGATTTTTGGTTTGCGCTACACGACTTCAAAAGCATTGGTAGACGAGGATCCCAACGGTTCTACCCACCGTGTGGGACCCCTTGTTAGTCATGTGTTTTACGCCAAGCATGGCGCATTGGTGGATAGCATTTCAGGATTTATTTTACTAAACTGGTATATTAAACACCGGTTTCGCACGGGACTCGAAGTCTCACCTCTTTTGCCCTATTCGGCCATCGGCTTTACCGTGACAGGAACCTTCCTCTAAGGTTTATTTGTTAACCAAGTTTACTTTCCTCCTTTCTAAAAAAAATGCCAATTGGCAAGGTTACGCAAGAATAAAAGTTGTGTGGATCCCTTGGCGTGGTCCATATTTGAGGTCGATCCTCGATAAGAGCGTCGAAGGTTGCTTGCAAATCTACGGCATCTTCCGGTATCTCGATCATCAACCCGGAGAGTGAACGCCGAGTTTATTGCCCTCGCTATCGAGGAAGGTCGCAAAGTACCCATTTTCCTCATCGATAAGGGTTTTGGGCAACGTGATTTTTCCACCGTGAGATACCACATCATCTAATAGGTCTTGGAGATCATCTCCACCGTTGAGATAAATCAAAATCCCCGACTCCGAGGGTGTATAACCGGGCCCATTGATGATTGCGCCTGAGACTGGCTGTCCTTCGAAGGGGAACAATCCCATTTGTGTTTCATCCATATCAATCGGTGTGATGCTAATCTTGAGGATGCCTTCGTAGAACGCAATCGCACGAGAAAATTCGATTGACGGAATCTCAAAAATCGAAAGATAGTTGTTGGTTGTTTTTGTCATTATTTTCCTCTCTGGGTGTGAACAAAGTTTCTACGAGTTTTCACATAAGGAATTGTAAAACTGCGACGACCTATTTTTCCCCGTAAAAGCGAGACGAAAGTTCCATGGAATCTTCGCCTAAAAATGCTTTCGGTGTGACGCCAGTATACTGTTTGAAATCCTTAATGAAGTGAGCTTGATCATAATATTGGCTCTCATATGCGATCTCGGTCAAGTTTTCGGGCGAATCGTTAAGCAACATTCCTAAGACGGCTTGGAGGCGAATGACTTTGCTCAATTCCTTGGGACTGATCCCAATCTGCGTAGAAAACTTTCTTTCAAGTTGTCGCCGCTTCGAGCCATCGTTTTCAATAAGGGTTTTAATAGACGCTCTTCCTTTGGAAGAATACATCAAGTCAATGGTGCTTTTAACGATCTTATCGATGGTTTCTTTAGTACGAAGTCTACCTCTTAAAAAATGATTGATGACTTCGATTTTATCCTCGCTTTGCGGAGCTTGATGTATCTCATCGGTCAACGCCGCTGCTTCTTTATCGCCAAATAACGACGCTATGGGCGTATCTTTATTCGCCAGGTTTTTAATCGGAACATCGACGAAGTTCGCAAAACCGTAGGGATAAAAGCGGACGGCAAATGTGTTAACATGCCCGGTCGGTTCAATGTAAAGCGGTTCCGTAATCTGACCCAGAATCAGTTCACGGGGCTGAAGGACAAAGTCTTCCTCATTGGTATACCGTTTTACATCATCGCCAAGAATAAAGATCATTTCAATGCAGCCATCCGGAAGAATGAGTTGTCTTTTCGGATTCTCTTGAAGAGGGACTTTTAGCGTCCAAAAACACTTAACGAAGGATCCTAAGTCCGCATGGGGTAAAAAGGTTTGGTAATCCATAATTCTTCGCTTTCAAAATTGGTACTGCCCAACATATCGATGCGGAAATTTTCTGTCAAAACGATTCTACTTAGGTGTCTGATTAAAGACGATCGGAAATCCATCGAAAACGGATTGGTTTGTCGGAACGTCCCACTTTGGTTACCACAGATCGCTTATAAATAAGAGAAGTCCCCTCTACCTCTGGTAGAGGGCGCCCTTAGGATGCGCGTTAGCACTTCCGAGGAAGTACTCTTGGGGTGCTAGGGGCTCTGCTGTAGAGGGTCGTCAACGAAAGCAAGTTCTATCAAAATCCCGCTGATATGGATCACACTAACTTAGTCGTGAACGT
>JALSKP010000465.1 GCA_026988815.1 Myxococcales bacterium
TATGAGACTAACGGCCATGGCTCTAACGTGTGATATGACGCGAGCTGTTGTTATTGCGGGCAGCAATAAACTTACGGGCGATGGAATGAGGCATGAAATTTGGGCGGATCGCGGGGGCCTTCACGGGCAAGTTCAACATGGTGGAGGAACCCAAGATGATATGGATAAGGCCAATCAATTCTTTATAAGTTCCTGGGCATCACTGCTTACTAAACTTAAATTAACGCCCGAGGGCGACGGGAATATTCTGGACAATACAGCCTCCATTTTTCATTTTGAAGGCGGAAATGGTGGCCGTGCTGCCGATGGCGGCGGAAGTTTAAATCATTCCACCGATAATATGACAGCCCTTCTAGCAGGAAAAGCAGGAGGACTAAAATCGGGGCAACACCTGGTCGCCCAAGATGTCCACCCTGTTGCGGTATTCAATACAGCTCTAAAAGCAATGGGAATCGATGAAAGAATCGGTGAAATTCAGGAAACCCTAGACCTTTTTTAACAGGGGCTTTGAAGGTAGGTTTTGATATTTTGTACTTTTTAGAAATGAACTGTTCTAAAAAAAAACTTGTTTCGTCCAATGATTTTGAAAAAGGTAACGTGACTAGATTGTACGCGTCGTTTATCAGTTTATCTTGAAACCCTGTCCGTTAGAGCGGGTCAGCTCGACGAGCTTTTTGATTTTTTTTATTTGATGATTTTGGAGAACAATATGAAATCGAAATCTTTATTAATACTATCTGCCGTTTTTTTGTTCGCGTGCCAAGCGAAGTTCGAAACCCACTCTCGGCAGAATAACCAAACGAATAAGCCGGATTTACATTTCGACGACGATGTATTGGACCACATTCTGGATGGTGACCAGGGCAGCAATAGCATGGATTTTGCGCGTTCCGAAAAGGGGGATGCTGGATCGGATTTGGATGCCGACGATGCCGCGGGATATCGTGATCTTAGCGCTGACCTAACGGATGCTAGCCAAGTTTCTCCAGATCTAACATTCGCTCAAAAAATTAAGGCCGAATTGGCAATCGATCTTGAATCGCAAAAGACACTTGGAACTCAAAATTATTCTTCTGGACAAAATCCGCCGATCCAGGCAGCCCAGAATGGGCAAATAATAAAGGATAAAATAATATACGCAGGTGTAGGAGAGGATTGCGGAATCGATGTAAACAACCTTGACGATATCAGGATAGAGAACATCACAATTTTTCACGCAAATAAGGGGATATGTATCGAGAACTCAGATAACGTGTTCATAAAAAATGTACGTTTGATTAATCTTGCTGCACCCAATACGGGCCCTCATTGTGTCCGACAAGGAAACGAACTCAAACCAGAAGAATGCTGGGGAACACGAAATAGTTCGGCCGACAAGCGACTTGGTATTTTCTTAAATAAATCAAACAATACAACGATTGAGGACGTATATACGGCACAAGCATCGTCGGGAATCTATGCATTTTCGAGTCCGAATACGCATATTTCAAAAATACGATGTTTCGATAGCCGTGGCCCTTTTCCGCGCGGCCAATGTGTGCAGTTTAATAACTCAAATGATTCTTCAGTTAGTACTTTTTACGCCAAAGCTTATCTCGATCAATCTCATTCAGAAGACACCTTTAATGCATACGAGTCCGACCGAATCAAATTTGAATCAGGGCTTATTGACGGAAACTATAGTATCAACGGCGTCGGTCTTATCGCCGATAGTGGCAGCGATGACGTCGTTGTCCACGACGTCGATATTATTCACACCTCGGTTTCAGGCGTAAGTGTTTACGCGAACAAAACCAAAGGGAAAAATTTTAAGGCCAGTAAAATCAGAGTCAAAGACACGCAATGTTATTCTCGAAAAGGCGCTTCTCCTTCGTCTGGCGGACTCATCCTCGCCGCTCAACCTGGAACGCCAAACTTCAGTTTCGATGATATCATTTTTTTCAACCATTGTCGCCAAACGACCGTGTGGTGTAAATCGGGTTCCACGTGTGGTGGCATTCAACAAGGCGGATCGATGACCAATATCCGTGAACAAGATTTCAAAACACGATGGACGAATGAATAGGTTTAGAAAAACTTAGATTCTCAGTTGGTACATGGATGGAGAACAAATTTTTGTACAATATTTTCAAGACACCAAAACAATACCCATCTGCGTGGCAATTACCGCCAATATAGCCTGTTCTCAAAAGGTAGATTCCCTCAATGGTTGAGTATAGTGTGATCCTTTTCGGTGGGATTCTGATCCCCTCTCCCTCTGGGGGAGGGTTAGGGTGGGGGACTTCGTTTTAGCTTGTGGGTTTATTGGCTTCGGCCTT
>JALSKP010000466.1 GCA_026988815.1 Myxococcales bacterium
CCAAATTGTTTGGAAAAGGAATTTCAGGAAAAGGACGTGCATCCAGATCAAAGACGATTTTTGCGCCTCCTGAAGGTCGCGCTAACGCTAGCGACTTTGGGATCGCATTGTCTTCGATGCATCCCGTCGAGGCTAAAAGCAAAACGAACGCGAAACTTAGGGTGGAGAGTTTGAACACGTAAAATACCTTGGATAGATTGGCGAACAGAGTGTCGAACCCCTTACGACAAGTCAAGCGTTCATCGCCGCTTAGAGCGAATAATTTCGATGTACCAATCGTCTCTTTTTCCCTAAGGAAGCGATTAAGAAAGATGTTTTTTCAATAAAAACAACTCCTCAAACTTAGGAGGACGTGTACACTTCTACGATGGCTAAAAAGTATAAAATCGCAGTGATTGGGTGTGGGAGTGCAGGGGCGGCAGCGGCGATTTATCTCAAGCGCGCCGGACACGATCTCCGGATTTTTGAAAAAATTGCTGATCCTAAACCTGTGGGAGCGGGTATTCTCATGCAGCCCAGCGGTCTTGAAGTTCTCTATGAGCTCGGTCTTTTGGAGGATGTTCTTCGACTCGGAACGCGTGTCGACAGGCTCTTCGGCGAGACGAAAAAAGGACGGCCTATCTTGGATATCGGGTATCAGGATATTGATCAAAATGCATACGGCCTAGGCATCCATCGAGGTGCGCTTTTTATGGCGCTGTTTAACGCCGTCCAAAAAGAGAATATTTCTGTGGAGTGTGGGGTCGATATTCAAAGTCTCGAAGAGCGTCGAGATTCGGTCGTCCTAAAAGATAGTGAGGGGAAGTTGTGTGGCATGTTTGATTTCGTCATTATCGCCGATGGCGCACGCTCGACCCTACGTTCTCAGATCAAAATAGATTCCCAAATCGATGCCTATCCATGGGGCGCCATTTGGCACATCGCCGATGAACCCACATCAGGACCTCTCGCCGATGGACGTGTTCTAGCCCAAGTTTATGAAAATACGCAGCAGATGATTGGTTTTTTACCTACCGGTGTATCGCACCCTGGCTCTCAGCGAAAACTCACCTCCATGTTTTGGTCGATCGAAATGGCGACCATCGACACCTGGAAAAAGGGTGGACTTAATGCGTGGAGAGACCAGGCCCTCGCACTTTCCCCTAATGCTGAACCGCTACTTGTGGGCTTGAACTCTTTGGACGAACTTCAGGTTGCGGGCTATCACGACGTTAGAATGCAAACCTGGAATACAGCCCGAACGGCGATTCTTGGTGACGCTGCGCACGCCATGTCTCCCCAACTTGGACAGGGTGCCAACTTGGCTCTTTTTGATGCCAAGGAACTCGATTGGGCAATGCAGCAAGATGGCGATCTTCATCAATGTTTAAACGCCTATAGTCGACGCAGGAAACAACATCTGGCGTATTACCAGTTGGCAAGTCGCTGGCTTACTCCCATCTTTCAATCTAGATGGCCCGTCTTAAGTTGGCCGCGCGATACGCTTTTCGAACCGATAAGTCGAATCCCATTTGTTCGTAGACAGATGGTCGAAAGCTTACTCGGTATTAAAACCGGCTTGTTTTCGCGTATGCAATACCGTGCCTTACCGCCTCTACTTCCTCCCGCAAAAACGACTTAGAAACAAGACAGTTTGTTGCGCTCCGTTCACGAACCTCGATTGGATATGTCTTCTAAATTTGGATAATATATCGACCACGAGGAGTTTATCATGAAAGGGTTATTAGTAGTATTAGTTACCATCTTTGGGTCCTGCGGAAACGTGCAAACGCCGTCATCGAACCCCGGAGAAGCGTGGACCTTTGGACAAGAATCTGAGAATGAGACCACCTCCATCTCGATTCGGATTGATCGACAAAGTGCGCCGAAGAGTTTTTCTGTGAACTACGAAATCGCTGATGATACTCTCCTTGCGAACAGCAACTCTTTGGTGATGCTTAATGGATATCCTACCTATGATGGGAATGTCGCCGAGATTGACGACCTTTGGCTGGGGTGTGGAGGAAAGAATCTTCGTTACCGAATTGACTCCCTTTCAACGGATGGGCCCATAGAAGGACGCTTTTCGGGAAGCCAATATGAACTCGATGCCACCGGACTTGGACCCGCCTCAGTCCTCATTAAGGCGACCTTTTTGGAAGCTGTGCAAAAGTATAGTTATGAACCGCCTGCCTGCGAAGTTGTATACCCTAAAAACTTGGTATTCACCTTGGAAATAGAAGTGGTAAACCTTGATAGTACGTCGATCGAGATTCTAGGATGTCCGACTCCGGCCAACGCGATCGAAAAATCACCCATTCCTATCTCCTTTGTTCC
>JALSKP010000467.1 GCA_026988815.1 Myxococcales bacterium
TATTCAGTCATTGAGTACCCCCACGCACACACACTTTTGTGGGCATCTGCGTCGATGAGTAGGGCAATTGCTATTCTGCCGAACGAAAAGGTATGCGTAAAACCAAAGCCAAAAGGTGCGCTATTGTGATGCATTGGCCGGAAACGATAAGGTCCTTTGAATCAACGGTATCGAATTGCTGTACAACCGCCAGGATTGGATTCATGTACCACCCATCGCCCTTTCTTAAACAATTCATCGACTTTCTCCACCAAATGCCCTTGATTTCGGGTATTGCGCTCTAAGGTAAAAGCACGGTGGTTTTTATCCGAAGACCAGAAGGAAATGGAGGAAAAGCGTTGACGAATCGCCTCGCGTGCCTAATATTCAGCGCGATTGACCTCCGTTTTTCGGCCTGTATTAGAATAAGAGTGTTTATGTTTGGTGTAATTAACAAAATTTTTGGTTCCGCGAACGACCGTTTCATCAAGAAAATTCGACCTGATATCGAAAAAATTAACAGTTTTGAGTCCAAATTCCGGGCCATGTCTGAGACGGACTTACGTGCGCAAACCGCCTACTTTAAGCAGAAATTAGAAAACGGCGCGTCTTTAGACGATATTACACATGAGGCCTTTGCCACGGTTCGCGAAGCAGGTATTCGCGCGCTGGGAATGCGTCATTACGATGTTCAACTTATCGGTGGTCTTGTCCTCCACCAAGGCCGGATTGCGGAAATGAAAACCGGCGAAGGTAAGACCCTCGTCGCGACCTTGCCAATGTACCTCAATGCTCTTTCAGGAAAAGGCGCACACCTCATCACGGTGAACGATTATCTTGCCTCCCGTGATGCGGAGTGGATGGGACGTCTGTATCGCTACCTTCACCTATCGGTGGGGACGATCGTCAACGATATGTACGAGGAAGACCGTCGAGCTGCGTATGCCTCTGACATTACTTACGGCACCAACAACGAATTTGGATTCGACTATCTTCGCGATAATATGAAGTATGATCTTGACCAATACGTTCAACGGGATCTCAATTACGCGATTATCGATGAGGTCGATTCGATTCTTATCGATGAAGCCAGAACGCCGCTCATCATTTCCGGCGCAGCCGGAATGTCGACCGAACTTCCGTTCCGAGTCAATAAATTCATCCCTTATCTCAAACGAGATGAGGATTATTTGGTTGACGAAGAACATCGCTCCGTGTCGCTCACCGATCTTGGTGTTGAGAAAATTCAGGAAAAAATGGAGATCCCAAATCTCTACGAACCAGCCAACATCGAAGTGGTTCACTCAGTCGTTAAAGCCCTCCAAGCGCACACCCTCTACAAAAAAGATGACCGCTACATCGTCCATGATGGCGAAGTGATCATCGTCGACGAAAATACCGGTCGTCCAATGCAGGGCCGACGTTGGTCCGATGGTCTACACCAAGCCGTGGAGGCCAAAGAAGGCGTTGAAATTCAAGACGAAAACCAAACCATGGCAACCGTCACCTTCCAGAACTTTTTCCGCATGTACAAAAAGCTAAGCGGTATGACGGGAACGGCAGAAACAGAAGCCGAAGAATTTCACGAAATCTACAAACTTGATACGAAAATTATTCCGACCAATAAACCCATCGCTCGACTCGATCAAGAAGATGTCGTTTACCGAAGCTACCGGGAAAAATTTGACGCCATCGTCGTCGATATTGTTGAGGCCAACGCCAAAGGCCAGCCCGTCTTGGTAGGAACAACAAGCGTCGAAAAGTCGGAGGCCATCAGCCACGTTCTCAAGAAAAAAGGAATCGATCATAACGTCCTCAACGCAAAACAACACGAACGAGAAGCATCGATTGTCGCCCAAGCCGGTCGACTCAAATCAGTAACGATTGCAACCAATATGGCCGGTCGCGGAACCGATATCGTCCTCGGCGGAAACCCTGAAGCGATGGCTGCCGAGGAAGCCGGTGAACAGGATATTCCAGACACCGCAGTTGGGGATGAGCGTCTCGAATATTATACGCCTGAATACAAAGTCTCGCTCGACAAATTTGAAAAACAATGTGCCGCTGAGAAAGAAGAAGTATTGGCCGCCGGCGGTTTATTTATCGTCGGAACGGAACGTCATGAATCTCGACGAATTGATAACCAGCTCCGTGGACGCGCAGGTCGCCAAGGCGATCCTGGTCGCAGCCAATTTTTCCTTTCTCTAGAAGATGAACTCCTTCGCCTCTTTGGTGCCGACCGAATCGCCAAAATAATGGATACACTCAAAATGGAAGAAGGCGTGCCAATCGTCCATTCTATGGTCACCCGAAGTTTGGAAAATGCCCAAGGCAAA
>JALSKP010000468.1 GCA_026988815.1 Myxococcales bacterium
CTTCACTGAATCCGCCCTCGATAAGATCGACCTCTCCTTTGCCCGTGAAGACAAAACTACGCGTGGCAATATTGTCCAAAAAGGCTCGGTCATGGCTTACCATTAAAACCGTTCCATCGTAATTGTTGAGAAAGTCCTCAAGAACATTGAGCGTTTCCATATCCAGGTCGTTGGTCGGCTCATCTAAGACCAAAACGTTACTCGGTAGTAAAAACAACTTCGCCAATAAAAGACGATTGCGCTCGCCTCCAGAGAGCACACGAACGGGACCGCGCGCTTGATCGGCATCAAATAAAAAGTTTCTGAAATAGCTAAGGACGTGCATTGCCTCGCCGCCGACGACCACGTGATCGCTGTCGGGCGATAAGGTTTGAAGGAGGGTTTTTTCCAAATCGAGTTGTGAGCGCAATTGATCGTAATAGGCGACTTCTAATTTGGTACCGTGCTTTACTATTCCATCGTCGGGTTCCAAATTTCCTAATAATAAATTGAGTAGGGTTGTTTTGCCGACGCCGTTGGGACCAATTAGGCCAATACGTTCGCCTCGCATGATCCGAATATTGAGTTCTTTTACAATTACATTTTCGCCATAAGCGAATCCGAGGCCTTTGGTTTCGAAGACGATTTCTCCGCTTCGTTTGGTTTTTTGAACTTTTAGTTCCACGTTCTTCTTTCGATTACGACGGCGGCTTCGCGTTGCTCTTAATCGTTTCAAGGCACGCACGCGTCCCTCATTTCGGGTGCGTCGGGCTTTGATTCCTGTACGGATCCACTCTTCTTCTTTGGCTAATTTTTTATCGAAAAGGGCGTTATGCTTTTCTTCGACATCAAGCGCCTTTTCTTTGGCTTCTAAGTATTTTTCAAAACTTGCGGGGTATTCAACAACCTGACCGCGATCGATTTCAAAAATTCGAGTCGCCATATTTTCGAGAAAAACCCGATCGTGGGTGACGAAAACCAGCGCTCCCTTGTAGTTCATTAAATAATTTTCCAGCCATCGAATTGCGTCGATATCCAGATGGTTGGTCGGCTCGTCCAAGAGCAGAACATCGGGTTCCATTGCCAAGGCGCGGGCAAGATAGGCACGTCTACGCCATCCGCCGGAAAGGGATGCAAATTCGATATTTGGATCCAACTCCAGGCGAGATAAAATGTTTGAGACGCGCTGTTGAAGCGCCCAGGCGTCGTTGGCGTCCATGGCGTTCTGCGCTTTGGCGAAACTGTCCAAGTTTTTTTCTGAAGGATCTGCTGAGATAAGTTCAAGCATTTTTTCGTAACGCGCGATCGCCTCCGATACTTTTCCCATCGAACTGGTGACCACTTCAAAGACAGTCGCCTCATGCGCGCCAGGCACGTTTTGCTCCAAGGAGGCGAGGGTGGCGCCGCTTGAAAGGTCGACCGTTCCGCTATCAGGAATCAGTTCTTTGGCGAGTATTTTGAGAAAAGTTGATTTGCCTTCGCCGTTTCGTCCGAACAAACAAACGCGGTCTCCTTTTTCAATTTGAACAGCAACGCCGTCCAAAAGTAAGGGGCCGCCAAACGCATGTGAGATATTTTGTGTTGTCAAAAGTGCCATAGCGCGCAACCTCGTTTATCAGGATCGGCAAGTCAATCCCGGAATGGAATCAAATCTAGAAAACCTGCCGAACGCAAATCTTGCCAGAAATTCCAGTAGGACTTCGAGACACACATCGGATCGCTGAGCTCGACTTCAACCCCCGTCGCAAGCAGGGCGGCGGCCATGACCAGACGATGATCACCTTGGCAATTAACGCTTCCGGGATGCAGTTTAGAGGGGTCTCCCTCGATAAGGAATCCGTCCTCATGACTCTCACATTTTACACCCACCGCTCTAAGCATAGCCAAGAGATCTTCAATGCGATTGCTCTCCTTGTTCCTCAAGTGTCGGGCACCCACAATCTGGAGGTTTTTTCCCTCAAGGGCCGCGAAAGCGGCTAGAACAGGCGCTAAATCCGGAGAAGCATTGAGATCAATGATGCTCAGTTGTTGGTTCTTCATCGTCGCTAAATGGACATCAATATTGAAGTCGGGTTGCCAACGCTTTTTCGCCTTTCCGCGAAGGTCCACCTTAACCCCTCGGGCCTGTAAAATTCTCCAAAAGGCGTAGGCTCCAGCATCCATGTCTATCTCGGGAATGTCCAAATGCGGCGTAGGTAGAAGCGAGACGCGTCTCCCGGTTAAATTTCTGTCGACCTTGATTCCGCACTCTTCTAGAAGGTTGAGTGTCATCTCAAAATAGGGAAAGCTTGCAATCTCGTCCCACTCAAGGGTGATTTGAATGCCGTGGGC
>JALSKP010000469.1 GCA_026988815.1 Myxococcales bacterium
AGTCCTTCGTCGTTTTCTCTTTCTTTATTTGTTTCACCCATTCCGAACTTCGCTCCAATTCTTGCTTTGCGAGTAAAAGCGTTCCTTCGCTAGCCTTAATTTTCTTGGTCGTCATACTTACAAGGTAGATACCGATGGCAAGATGCACCACGCTGTCGATTAGCGCAACAATAGCTCCACCTTTTACGCCGTACCAGGCACTCAACGCCAAAACGATCGAAAATTGTAAAAAAATCCACCCTAATAAAAGGACCCCCGCGCCCACGCCAATCTTAATATATCGGGAGACAGAAATTTTAATATCTCGTTTGGCTTCTTCTCGAAAAAGTTCCAAATGCTGCCGCACAAGGGTTACCACCCCATCACTTAGACTGGAAAAGGCTTTGGCCAGAGACCCATGGTTTTCCGACTCCGCCTTTTTTTTCTTCATTGGATTTTTCATGGAATAACGGTGATCGTTGCCAGATCTTGTTCATTGATAAACTGACTATCAGAACTCAATTCTGCGCCAATACTGAAACTTCCAGCCTCTTCCACATCACCAAACCACGACTTTGCGATGCGGGATAACTTGATAGTATTTCCGTTTACCGAAATGGATTCAGGGACGGCTTCCACACGAGGGTTTTCGCGATAGACATGGATGGAAGATTTATCGATTTCTCCAACAAATCCGGAGACTTGAATTTCAATATTGAAAAACTCATCTGTCATCCCCGTTTCTGAAAGAGAAATTTGATCGGGCGTGATGACCATAGAATCAACGCTTGCTCCTAGATCAAGTTCATCGCAAGACGTGAATAAAAGGAGGAGAAAACAGAGTGAAAAGATTTTCATATATTGCCCATAGTACATTCTCGCAAAGACAGTCTTTGAGGTTTTGCGATCGAGAACATAACATAGGTGCGTTCATCCTTAAATTGAAACAATTCGCAAATAGGGTAGACTTCGCCAGAAGTGCATTCGAAAAAGGTTTGGATATGAAATTTGTATTTTTAGTTGGTATGATGTGTTTATTCTCCTGTTCCGAAACCGAACAAAAGAAAAAAAATAATATCTTTAACCGTCCATCCGACATGGGAGAGCGTAATCAGCGCGATTCAGGAAAGAGCGTTGAAGACCTTGCCGGGGAGCGCGACCAGGATTCGGTGAGCGGCGATTTATCCTGTGGTGGTAAAAGCGCCTGCGATGGTGTGTGCGCCACAACCTTTTGTAATGGTGCATGTCGAGACCTGGAGCAAGACGCAAATCATTGCGGACGCTACGCAAATAAATGCGATTCGACCTGTACGTTGGGTGCATGCGACGCACCTCCCAATCTAGGAACTATTTCGCGGATTGTACCAGCGACGCCAATTGTATTGGGTCGACATGTCAAACCATTGTTATCATGAATAACAGCACACAAGTTTGTGCGAAGAGTTGTTCTTCAAGTGCCCAATACGGTATTGATACACCTTGTTTGGATCTATCGGCGGTGGGGATTTCTCCTCTTTGTGGCAATAGATGTAACGCCAATAACATGTGTCCCAATCAAGATACCTGCTTTCCCCTTACCAATGTCGAAGGCGGAAGCGAAAATATTTGCCACCTCCTTTCATGTGAACCCATCGACCAACGCGTTTTTTCCAAAATCGATTCAAGTATAGGAAGATAGTTTTGAATTTCCACGATAGACTTCGGGCCAGAGATAAGCTTAATCAAAAAACACGGGGCTTTTTCCAAGCACGAGACTTTCTTGAAGTCGAAACCCCCATCCTCGTACCCTCGCCAGGAACGGATGTCTTTATCGATGTGTTTGAAAGCGAATATGTGACGCCTTTTGCGCGCGAAAAGTGCTTTTTACAAACCTCTCCAGAATTTGCCATGAAGACACTTCTGGTGAAAGGTTGTAAGAAAATTTACCAAATCACCAAAGCTTTTAGAAATGGTGAGGTCAGCGATACCCATAATGTCGAGTTTACGATTTTAGAATGGTATCGTGCAGAGGAAAACCTCGATGCGATTATCGAAGATGTGAAAGAACTGGTAATGGAAACCTGTTCTTTTCCCGCTTCCGATTTTTCAATGATGACAATGAACGCCCTTTTTCTTGCGTCTTGCCAGATTGATATAGTAAACTCGCAAACTAAGTCCAGTTTGGAAAACGCACTTATAAATAGCGTCGGTTTACCCGCTTTCGCAAAGACGAATAAAGACTACGACTGGAATGACCTCTTTTTCCATACCCTTGTGGAATATGTGGAACCCTTCTTGGCTACTTTGGAAGCTGTTTTTGTGACCCACTGGCCGATACGTCTGGCCGTCCT
>JALSKP010000470.1 GCA_026988815.1 Myxococcales bacterium
TCTTAAAAGCACAGGAATGTCTTCTTTGCGATCTTTGAGCGCAGGAACGAGGATCGGCACGACGTTGAGACGATAAAAAAGGTCGGTACGAAAACTTCCGTCTTCAATTTTTTCTTCTAGATTCTGGTGGGTTGCAGAAATAATTCTTACGTCGACCTGGTAGGGTTGGGTACTACCGACGACGTCAACGTAACCGTCCTGGAGAACACGAAGAAGTTTGGCCTGTAAGGAAGATGACATTTCGCCGATTTCATCTAGAAATATGCTGCCTTCATTTGCGGCCATAAATTTTCCTTCAGAGTCTTTTTCGGCACCCGTAAACGCGCCTTTTTTATGTCCAAAAAGGATACTTTCAAGGAGGTCTGCTGGAATGGCGGCGCAATTCACCGCAATAAAAGGATTATTTGAGCGCGATGAACGCTCATGAATCGTGCGGGCGATAAGTTCCTTTCCGGTTCCTGAATCGCCTCGCAAAAGAATAGCGGCATCGGACTTTGCGATTTTATCGACACGTTGTAAAACACGATTCATTGCTGGCGACGAAGCGATAAGGTGGGCGGTGTTTCCGATTCGCGTCGCTTTTCCAGAGAGGTCTTTCTTTTCGAAAACGCCATCTAAGACTTCGATTAAAGTAAGTAGGTTTACTGGTTTTTCGACGTAATGATAAGCGCCAAGTCGCATCGTTTCCACCGCGCGATCGCTTCCACCGAAGGCGGTGAGCATAATCACGATTGCCTTAGGATCTTTTTCAAGAATTTTTTTAAGCAACCATACCCCATCTCGGTTGGGCATCTTGATATCCGAGAGAACGAGATCGTAGGTGTTCTTTTCAAAGAGCGAAAACGCTTGGGCACCGTCATTGGCGGTGTCGATTTCAAAGTTTGCCTCTCTTAGGTTAAAGGCCATCACCTCGCGAACGCCTGGGTCATCTTCGACGTATAAAATGCTTCCTCGGCTCATGTGTCCTCCATTGGGAAATTAAGGTGAAAGATACTTCCTATATTTGTACTTTGGTAATCGATGAATCCTCCATGGGCATCCATAATTTGGCTTGAAATAGATAGTCCCAATCCGGTCCCTTGGTCGCGCGAGGTGATAAAGGGATCAAAAAGGGTCTGTACGAGATTTTTATCAACACCGGACCCGTTGTCTTTGACGGAAATGCGTTGGTAGCTTCGTCCGTTTGTGCTGTGGACCGAGGTCTGGAAAATGATCTTGGGATTCTCGGAGGCCGCCAATCCGTTCAAAGAAAGATTGAGCAGGACTTGTTGAATCTGATTTTGGTCGGCCAGAATACATTCTTTTTCATCAACATCGTCGATTTCGCATCGTTCCGAATCCGGTAGGAGTTGAATGGTATGTTGCAATAATGCGAGAATGTTGGCGTTTTTGCGGACCGGTTTTCCGGGTTTTGCGAAGGTTAAAAAGCGACTAACAACGCCGTTGAGACGGTCGATTTCACTCAACATGAGATCGGCGATTCTACGTTTCTTATGGGTGCTTTCAAATTCTGAAGAGAGCGCCTCAGCGCTCCCTAAAATCGAGGCTAAAGGGTTCCGGATTTCGTGCGCCAGTCCCGAGGATAATTCTCCAAGGGCTGTCATTTTACTGGCTTGTATAAGTTGGCCTTGAAGTTCGTCTCTTTTTGTTGAGGCCGATTGTAGATCCAATCTTACGCTGCGCTCCCGTTCAACCAATACACCCGTCGTCACGCCAACTATGTAATAGAGTATGACCTCTAAAACCTTGTCAATTCCGGGGGCGGGATCGTGATGATGGGCCATGAGAAAGGCATGTGGAAAATAAAAGAGGGTGACGAGAAGGGCCGCCATAAGTCCGCCGCGAACACCCAAAGCGAAGGCCGAAATGACAATGGGAAGGTAGTACAACCTTCGCGCCACGTTATGGTAGGCGATGGCATCGGGATCGGTGAGGTAATGCATCGACGAGATGGCCAAGATGAGGAAAAGTGCGGTGAGCAATTTCCGATTTTCTTCACGGCACTGGGCGGAGAAGGATTGATCACTCACGCCTAGAAAGAGATTTTTAAGGGACATCTTCTGTTCCGGAATTGGAGAATAGTCTACACATTCTATGAGAATATTCTTCAAAAAAAATGTAAAGTAAACCAGAATCAACGTATTCACGTAAGGAATACTCGTACTCTGGGATTGACATGCGTTTTCCATACCGCCTCGACAAAGCCACGCCTTTGTCCCCTGTAGGGGTTACAACATCACCGCCTCGACAAAGCTACGCCTTTGTCCCCTGTAGGGGTTACAACATCAAAAGCGAGGCAGGAG
>JALSKP010000471.1 GCA_026988815.1 Myxococcales bacterium
TGGAGAGAGCTTACAACGGCCGGTCGCTCGGCGATTCGAAATGCCAACTGATTCATCCCAAAAAAGAACGCAGTCCAAAAAAAATAGAGCTAAAAAAAAGAAAGCAATCTCAAAAGGAGCCATGGCTACCGAATCGGAGGTTCGCATCGTCGTCGCAAAAGCGTGGATTGAAGACCTTCGCTATTTGGAAAATCTCTATCGCGATGATAGTCGTCCGACCTTAGGCCACGACCAAGGGAAGACCTGCGAGCCGCATTTTGACGTAAACGCGCTTCATGACTCAATCGATATTATTGTCGGTGGCTCGAATCTAAGTGCCGGTATCTCGGGCGAATTTATTCTCCCTTTTTTCATTCAACTTTGTAAGAAGATCAACCATCTTGCCGCCGGCGCTCCCAAAACCATTGTCGAGTTTCTCAAGGAACCTTGGGATCTTGTGATGGTAAAAAAGGGGGCCCAACTCTATCTCTCGGTGATGAGCGTGGACGCTAAGATGCAAATTCTGAGTCTAGACATTGGTGTCGATTTCTTGATCTTTTCCAACGCAATACGGCGCGAAGCTCGATGCTTGCTTGATGTTTTTGAAGGGGTGGATTCCCTGTCTAAGCATCGCGATATCAATGAACTTCGATACCTTATTGAAGAGGGAGAAATTCAACCTCAGCTTTTTTCTACGGTGAACGCTCCTCCTCCCCAAGGTCATTCCACACTGGGTGTTTCTTATCCCGGATTCAATCTTTCCTTTGTTTTCAAAGCGACGCCTTCTTTTTTGAATTATCGCGCTGCCATTGCTTTTGACCTCCACGCACTCTTGATCCCCGGTGGGCTTAATTTTGAATTTGCTGATCAATCCTTTTCCCTCGGTCAGTATTTGTTTATTACTTTCAACGCGTTAATCCGAGAATGCGAGACTTTGATTCAACGTTATCTTGATCGTAGGAGCTTCGATCTAAAGATTCAAAGAGCGTCTTTTTCCTTTCATATCAAAAATGAAAGCGGAACGATGTGGGAATTGGGCGTCGGCGAAAGTAATAATCAAACCCAGTATTTCAAAGTGGATGGACGCCATCTTTTGGAATCTATCTTCTCTTTGGCCTTAGGTTTCGCTGAAAAGCTTGAGGGTCAACATCCCGAGATCGCACTCAATCAACGTTTTATCGACTTTCATCATCTTGCCCAAGAGACCAAAAAATGGTGGGATGAGGCGTCCGAAGAAGACGTGTATAATGACAACCCAGAGCATTTTTTAGAGCATTTCCTTTCTTCAGAAGAAGACAAGGCGCTTTCCCTCCCACCTACTTTTCCCTTTGATTTTTCAAATCTACGCGCCCTTTATCCGAAGCATCAATGGACTTTTTCCGCGAAAAAAATTCTCTTTGACCAGATCTTTCCTTTCGAAGACGATCTAATCGTTCCCACCGATGAACGCATTTTTCGCCTCTGCAGAGATAACGGAAACCAGCAATGGTCGGTGGAAAGACAGCGTGAGAGTCTTTTCTTTCCGATGAAAAAAATCTTCCTTGAGCAAAGTCAAGGTCAGCTCTACCAACGCAATCTGAGAACGGGAACACAGGCACTTTGCGTTTCTGAATCGCGAAAGCTATTCACGGCCTCGCCTTACCGTTCGAAAAGTATCATTCTATTTACCTCCGAGGAGGGGGCATTGTGTCGGGATGAAGGCCTCAAAGAACGCTGGACCTACGATCTCAAAGGTCGACAGGTTCGGGGAAGTGTGGCCTCAGCTCTTTTTCTTCTACTCGACGATCGCGGAAGTCTCCACGCCCTCAATCCCGAAAATGGTGATTGTCTCTGGAAGATTCGCCAAAAAGGAAAAACATCACACCCACCTTTGGTCCATCAATCTCGTGTTTTTCTTGGAATGCAGGGCGATACTCAATTTGATATTTCTTGTCGCTTGCTCTTCACAGGTCGCCAAAGTTGGATTTTTTCCGGCGAGGGTACGCTGGGGAGGTCCTTGTTTTTCCACAAAGATTTGTGCATTTTTTCGGTGGAAAAAGAAGGCTTGGTTGAACTATGGGCACTCTGTCTCCTCAAAAAAGAAATTCTCTGGAAAGTCCCTTTCGAGATTTCGCTTGGAAACCTTTTTAACGCCATCGTTTACGAGCAGGACGTTGGCGAGGCACGATTATTCGTGAAATCCAATAGCGCCGAGTTGATTTGCATCTTTCTTTCTTCGGGAAGAGTGGCTTGGAAGGTCGTTCCTGAATTCCCTTTTGCATCGGCCAAACTCTCGAAATTGATCATACTCCGGGACGCGATTCTTTCTTGTAACGAACGTTTT
>JALSKP010000472.1 GCA_026988815.1 Myxococcales bacterium
AAAACCAGATTTTCGCAACTTATCAAACATGTCACGAAACTCCCCTTTTCGATTTCGAATCATCGGCGCAAGAAGAACAAAACGTGTTTTTTCCGGCAAACAAATAATATCGGCCACAATACTTTCAATGGAAACCGCCGACACGGGCTCGTTACAATTAAAACAATGCTGGGTGCCCAATTGCGCGAAAAGGATACGCATATGATCGTAAATTTCGGTGATCGTACCCACCGTACTTCGTGCACTATTTCCAGACGTTTTTTGCTCAATACTTATGGTTGGACTCAGACCCAGAATTTGATCGAAATCCGGCTTTTCCACCGCGCCCAAAAACTGGCGGGCGTAAATTGAAAGCGACTCGATATAACGACGACGTCCCTCAGCATAGATCGTATCGAAGGCTAGCGAGGACTTTCCAGATCCACTGGGTCCCGTAAAGACGACGAGCTTCTTTTTGGGAACAACGATTTCCAGATCACGAAGATTATGTTGGCGAGCACCCAAGATGATCAGGTTTTTTTTAGGGTCTTTCTTTTTTATGGGTATTGGCACAATAACTTCTAATATATGGCTGGCGCACAAAGGCGTACTAGGAAGGTAGCGCTCCAGGAACGCGGGTCAAGACCCACTTTCAATCCGATTCTAGGGCCGAACACGCGGTCTCACTTTTCAAGCGACAACCCTTCTCAAATAATACCTTGGCCGCCTTTTTATCAACCTCCACACCTCGCCCGAGCGCGTAGATAATACCCAAATTCGCACAGGCCTGACCGTAATCAAGTTTACAAGATTCCTCCATTTCCTTTTTGCCTTTTTCTTCGTCTGGCGAGATGCCATGACCGTAAAAACGCATCATCCCCAGGCTTCCGCACGCATGGGCATGATGGCGTTTGCACCCCATCTTATACGCTGCAAGGGCCAAAGGAAGTTGGCTGGGATTAAGATCTTCGTAGTACATCGCAAGATTCACGCAGGCCTCACCTTCACCTTTTTTGCACTCGACTTGAAGATTGATCTGTTCCCTTTCGGAAACAGAAAGCGTCGCCTTGCGCTTTTGCCTATCACCTTGGCGAGTTGAAGGCTGGCAAGCTGCGAAAACGAAAAAGACCCCCATCCAACACATATTCTTCGCCCAGTAGTCGAAACGAAAATAGAATTGCGCACCTTGGATCATGGGCTTCATAGAACTCCTCAACGGGCAGACTAAATCTAAATAGATTTCTTTACCAGAACCAAGTAGTGATCGTTTTAGGCGGGTTGAATGAAAAGCGCTTTCTTCTTTGGAATGAAGAGAAGTCCCCTCTACCTCTGGTGTTTTCGGCCGGATGATTGCAAAGATGATTATTTAATTGTAAAATCCCTCTGTTCTGGATCGCACTAAGAACCAAGCGATCGATTTGCAATCGAGCAAAGATCTTTATAAAAGAAAGATCCACCCAACAGGAACCTTATGTACAAATCCCTAGCCTTCATCGCTCTCCTTAGTCTGCCTTTAGGATGTTCCTCCTCAGATACCGGTCCATCGGACAACTCCATCGTGGGATCAACCAATGGACAAACAAATAATGGTAAACAAACAAACAATGCAGGGACGACCAATCAAAACACGACCATTGATTACTCGCCCTACAATGGATTACTTGCAAGCTATGTCGATAACGCTGGCCAGGTGGATTATATATCCCTTAAAGCCAATGATAGCCAGGCATTAGTCGACTTCGTAAAAGACATTGGTGACACAAATCTTGGTGATTTTAGCGACGATGAAAAGCTCGCGTTTTACATCAATGCCTACAATGCCATCGTACTCAACCAAGTTGTAGAAGCCTTCCCGATTGACAGTGTTATGGACATCTCGGGTTTCTTTGACACCCAAACCCACAAGGTTGCAGGTGAAATAATAACCTTGGACGCCCTTGAAAACGAAATCATTCGTCCTACCTTCGATGAGCCCCGCGTTCATTTTTCACTCGTTTGTGCGGCAAAAAGTTGTCCGCCCTTACAAAAGAAAGCCTATCGAGCAGAAGATCTGGACGCCACGCTTTCTCGGGTCACAACATCCTTTATCGTTTCGCAAACCAGTATCGTAGGAAAGGTGGTCACGACGAGCAAGATTTTTGATTGGTTCGGCGAGGACTTTGTGAAGGCCTCGGGATCTGTAGGCAAATTTCTAGGGATCTACGTGCCGGCTGATAAAGCAATTCTTGAGGCTAACGATACCCAATTTGAATTTAGCGAATACAACTGGGCGTTAAACGTTCAGAATTAGCCTAGCCCCTTTGCTTCTCGTCATCGAACTAT
>JALSKP010000473.1 GCA_026988815.1 Myxococcales bacterium
ACTAGGTCAAGGCCGAAGCCAATAAACCCACAAGCTAAAACGAAGTCCCCCACCCTAACCCTCCCCCAGCGGGAGAGGGGATCAGAATCCCACCGAAAAGGATCACACGACAAGAAGACCACTTAAACAATAAGAAGGTTGACATCCCTTGGTCTTCTTTGCGATAAAGATAGGTATGAGTAATGCCAATTTTATCGAATTAGAAACCTGTATCGAGCACTGTATAAATTACTGTGCTACTCACAAGTCTTTGGATTTTGTTGAGATCTATGAACCCCGTTTGGTCTACGCACGAACGCGGTTTGACGAAGGGGTAGAGACCTCAGACAAGAAGTATCTTGTGTGGCAGAGCGCCGTGGCCGATGAAACCCGAGCATGGAAAAGCGTCGCCTCTCAGCTAAAAATGCTGCAAAAAGAAATCGCCTCGATGGGGTGTAGTGATTATCCGAGTGAAAGAATAATGTACTGGGATACCGAGATTCTAAGCGATAGTGTCGCCCAACTTCTTACCTTCATCGATTCTTTTGAAGAGAAAGCGGAGCTCAAAGAAGACGTCGATAAGATCAAACGAGGTCTGTCTGCGGCACAATCAAAACGCATTCTTTCTCATGAAAAAGTGTCCGAATATTCCCGATTTAGTAGAATGAGGTCTGAGGCCTTAGGAACACTTAACGCAACCCTGGGTGATTTTCGTAAAAGCATGAGAAGAAACTTAGGCAAACAATCTGAAGACTATAACGCCATTCGTTGGCCCATGACATTGGCGCCCGATGAACGCATCCTCTGATAAAAAGCCGACAAAAGTCGAACAAAAAGTCGTCGTTATCACTGGAGGTAGTCAAGGTATTGGCCGCGCTCTCGTAGAACAATTTTCCGATGAAGGATATAAAGTTATCACCTGTGGTCGTTCTCGCGCGAAATTTGATAA
The DNA here is from genome assembly GCA_026988815.1 of Myxococcales bacterium. Taxonomy (GTDB): domain Bacteria; phylum Myxococcota_A; class Bradymonadia; order Bradymonadales; family Bradymonadaceae; genus CALJNB01. The sequence continues at coordinate 929 of JALSKP010000473.1, forward strand.
CAAAAATATCACCTATGCGAGCATTGATTTAGGCAATCCTTTTCACGTTCAAACCTGGCTCTCCGACCTAAAATGTATCGATATTATTATCAATAATGCCGGTCAATTGGGTGAGCGCGGACCGGTTTTAGATAACGATTATATGAGCTGGGTGGACGTACATAAAGTGAACGTCAACGCGCCTTTTTTTGTTATTAAAGCCGCGAAAGAAAAGCTCGTGAAAAACGCTATCATCATCAATATCTCGTCCAGCGTGGGACGCAAAGCCAGAGCCGATTGGGGGGCCTACTCTGTATCAAAATGCGCTCTTGAGGCCTTCACTGATATTTTATCCGAAGAACTTGAGGACGCTATTGTCTTCTCTGTGAACCCCGGCGGAACGGCGACAAAAATGAGATCCGATGCCTTCCCCGATGAAGATCCAAGCTCGCTTCCAAGTGCGGAAAAAATCGCTTCCATTATTTTGGATTGGGTCAAACGTCCCGCTGAACTCAACGGTCGTAAACTGAATTGTAGAGACGAATTGCTTTTCTAAGAAGGCAAAGTAAACGCCGAACGGAAAAACTCTCCCGTATCTATCCACACAATAGGCTCTTTTGGGGGCGCATTTCGACGCCACCATTTTTGCCATTTTTCGAATAATTTTTCTTGATTGGAAAATTCCAAGGCACTCCACCGACCCGTTACTTCGCGCAAACGACGGTTGATATTGTAGGCTTGATAGTCGTCACAGTTTTCGAGGAAGGCGATTAATGCATCGGCTTCCATCGTCGCGCCAAGGCCAGCTTCTTTGAACCCGTCTTCTCTCCATTTTGCGTGATCTTCTCCCAATCTCTGGGACAGCTCTCTCCAGACTGCGATGGTTTTTGCTTGCGCTTCTTCGCTTTTGGGCCAGATTTTTGAATATCCAAAGTGGTTTGAAATAAATTGGAGTTCTTCGTGAACAAGAGGTTTGATTTCGGCATCCCCTTTTTCTAAAAGGGAGATGAGTTTACTAATCGTGTGGCCTTCTTCAGAATGACGCAAGGCGCGAACAGCAAGCTTTCGTTCGCCTAAATTTGTCGATGCCTGGATGCGTTCGAAAGCAAAACCTACACTTTGGGGTTCCAAAGACCGTCGCAAAATCTGGTAGGCGCTGTTTAAAAAGGCGAGGTTTGTACTCTCCTTTGGGATAAGCTTTTGAACTTGTGAAAGAGAATAAGCCGACCATTTGTAGGGCTTTGCGGACAATTGAATCAATTTCAACTTCATCTTTTCATCTCCGATTTTACCGATGAGAGATAACGCCACATCGGCTCGGAAAAGCTGGCGAGTGTTGGTCAGCATCGCAATTGCTGCCTGTTTTTCTTTTTTACTTCCTTCAAGAATT
>JALSKP010000474.1 GCA_026988815.1 Myxococcales bacterium
TCGCGACCGACAAAAAGGGAAGACGTGCGGAGAAAACAGTAACCTTTCGTGTGGCCTTCGGCGAGGGCGGACCGGAATTCATTAGTTCGGTCAGTGAACTTTACGATCCTCGAAGTAAAAAACCTGTGCGTTTTAAAGTAAAAATCAAGCACCCTGCATGTTCAATTCAGGATTGCGTGGACATCGAATTGGATGAAAATTCGGCTCCCGTGGGTTCCTCCTTTGAACGAGATAGTCCGCTCGGTGGAACCTTCACCTGGACACCTCTCCCCGAGCAACTCACAACACGCGTCCACAAAGTCACCTTCACCGCCAACGACGGTGACTCGCCGATCGTTTCTCATGAAGTCTCGATCGTTATTCGAAGTAACAGCACCCAAATCGCAAACCCAAAAGAGGACGACCTCTGTCCTGCCGAGCAAATCTTATCCCACATCCCCTTGGGTCCCAAGCGTGGACTGACGGACGATTATCAACTAGAACTCGATACAATGGCCGGTCGCTTTGATGAGGTTGTCGTCTACTGGGCTTTGGGACATGAACTCGACGCCGCTCGAGAAGTATTTTCGAGCAATCTTGTCGCATCAGGCGGACATTATACGGGCCTCATTCCCTCGATAGCAAATGACATCGACCCCGACATTGGAGCGCTCAATATCGACTATCAAATATGTGGATTGGACGCAGGTGCAGAGGGCGATGCCGCATCGATTTGTATTCCAGCTTTCGGACTTTATAGCTTTGTTGCCTCCCTTCCCGACTCGCCAGCATGCGTTGACGATGCCCATGAACCCAATGATACGCCGCTAACCACAAGCGCGGTGGGAAACGAAAAATGGGAGTACTTTCACGGCTGCGCGGGGAATGTGGATTACATCCGAACGGAATCTTTTAGTGAAGAAGAATCAACGATGGTTTTCGTTTATAACCTTGGTGCGCAAATTGACATCATCGCCACAGACCAAGAGGGTAATAACATTCCGGTGAACCGCTCTCCTTGTACGGGCGCCGCGTTTGTCGATACCTCAACGACCTCTACTGGCGGTTTTTTTAACTTCAAAGTCAGCGGCAATAACGTGCCCTTCCGCGCCCGAAAACGAATTCTTTCTGGCGGACCTGGCAATTGCATCGACGAAATGATGGAACCCAATGACTCAGGACCCGATGCTACACCTGTTGCTTCAGGCGATACTCTGAACGCCGAAATATGCACGCCTGACGAAATCGATGTGTATAAAATTGATGTTAACGCTGGCGAGAATTTAAGAATTACGACCCAATTCAGTAACGCTCTAGGTGACCTCGATATGTCTCTTTTTGCAGAAGGCGATTCTGCAAACATCGTCAACGGATTCGGAATTGTGGGTACCTTTTCGACAGACGACGAAGAGCTTCTTGAATGGCGAGTTTTGGTGAGCGGGACCTTTTATTTAAAAGTGGAAAACACGGACGACACTCGAAATAGCTACTCGATTGCTTTTGAAATCGACCAAGCGCCGCCGTGTGATACGGATATGTATTCAGCGGCAGGTAACCATAGCCAAGCATCGGGAACTTTTTTAACCACCCCAGGAAATGGAATACTCGATGTTGAAAACTTAGAAATTTGTCCCGATCAAGCGGATTGGTACAAACGCACCGAGTTCGTCGGTGTGCCTTTAAATGGTTCGCTGAGCGCATCCAATATCGATGTCATTTCATGGCGACTCGTTGACCTAGAAGGCAACACACTCGACACCGCAAGTATCGTTGGTGGGAAGTTGGAGTTCAGTTTTACCCCGCCGCAAACGATGCCGATCTTCCACGAGATAACCACCACTGCTGAGGCAGATTATTCCTTCCGATTGAGTAGATAGGTTCCGTCTAACGACCGAAAGTATCGTAGTAGTCTCGGGCGTGTTTCTCGTAACGTTTTAAGAGTTCGATATTATCTTTTTCGATGGGCGTAAATGTATTTCGTACATCGGTTGAGAAAGGAATATACCAGTCCACCTTCCGCTCGAAATAGTAACGATACTTACGGGTTTTAAAGGCGTAACCATGTCTCGCATAAATGGTATTCCTCATAAGAGCGAGATCTTCTTCTTGCTCAAGAACAAGAGTAGTCGCTAATGTATCGCCTTCCGAAAGTTCAAATCTAACCATTATACTTTTTACTATCTTTGAGTTTTATAAACCAGCTACCTTGAGATCATGACTGTACAAACAACGCGCCGTTTTTTTTATAGTTCCAAAAACGACGCTTCCTTCTCGGTGATTTCTTCAAGCAACGCCTCGACCGCGCGTTCAAGAATC
>JALSKP010000475.1 GCA_026988815.1 Myxococcales bacterium
TTAAGATTTTCTGATGATAGAGTTTACAAAAATCTCTTTTATATTCTCGTTTTTTAAAGTCCCATTCAGGATAGTAAATCGCCAAAGCTTGTTTTTCTTGTTCGCTCGATTGGGCAATGTTTGAATCTCCTCGAAAGTCTGCTTTGTAGATCGAATGCACCGGATCGTCGATACGGACGAGTTGACTGAGGTTATATTCCTGTATGGCCTCAGCTTGTTCTTTGAGTTCATCATCACCATCAAAATCTCGCCAGACACCATTAAACTCGTCGACGGTATCCACCTTTTCGAAGTTATGGGTCAGCATAAAATCTTCTTGGGCTTTTTTATCAACTTGGAGGATTTCTACTTCATCGGCGCTCTTTGCCTCGATTTCGGTCTGATCACCGACGGGCGGTGGCGGGCTCTTTTCGTCGAGAAAGGGTTGGGAAATATTTTCGAGTTTTTTCCGATAATAGGTCTCCGTATTTCGCATGTAGCGTCCGTAGATCCAAGACTCATCGCGACACTCCGGACCTTTGGGAGGCTTGATTGTGGGACAGTGTTGAAGAAGTAGGGCATACATGTCTTCGCTATTGGGGTAGTCCTCGAAGAGTTTCTCAAGGACTGTATCAGAACTTTCTTTTGCCTTGGCTTGGGATTGGGGAATGGTGAAGTTTTGATGACTCTTCCAATTTAAGTCCAGCTCTCTTTGTACACTTAGGTAAAAAACCCGAAACATGTAAAGGCTTTCGTTTTTCTCTCGAGAGTCAAACCATCCGATGGTTTTGGGAAGAAAGAAATGAAGGTCGCTCCATCCTCCTTCTCGTTCGGATGCCAAAATATCGATAGATTCTCCGCTAAGCGCGCGGACGATAAGAGAGAGGCGAGCGTGCATATCGCCGAGATGAACTTCACCGGGGTTGGGGTTTTTTTTTTCGTCTTTGGAAAAGAAACGAACCAGATGTTTGAAGATGAGCTGATCAATTTCCATAATCAGATCATCAGATTACTAATGTCGCGCAAGGCTTGTAAGATATCCACGTCGTCGGAGAGGGGTTCCAGAATTGCGCATTCAACCGATAGGCGTTTTCCCAATCCTCCTTTGATGAGCAAAGCGGCATCGACGAGCAAGCGTGTTGAAACGGTTTCCGTGAGTCGTAGGGTAGTGAGGTTTCGTATTTTAGTTGCGATCTTTACTAGTTTCTTCCCTGTTTTCGCATCAATACCTGTTTCTTGAACGAGGATTTCGAGTTCGTCAGGTTCGTTTGGGTACTTAAAACTCAATGCAACAAAACGTTGCCGAGTAGAGGGTTTGAGCTCCTTAAAACCGGCCTGATAACCAGGGTTATAGGAGGCCACAAAAAGAAAATCTGGGTGAGCTTCGATTTCCTCGCCGAGTTTATCAAGGTAAATTGTTCTACGAAAATCGGTGAGTGGATGAATTGCGACAATCACGTCGGGGCGTGCTTCGGCGATTTCATCAAGGTAGATAATGGCACCTTCTTTTACGGCTTTGGTCAGAGGGCCATCTACCCAAATGGTCTCTCCGCCCTTAATCATAAAGCGACCGAGTAAATCCGTGGATGAGGTTTCTTCGTGACAGGCGACGGTATAAATAGCTTTGTCCAAATGAAAGGCCATATGCTCAACGAATCGCGATTTCCCGGTCCCGGTTGGACCCTTGAGAAGAATGGGAAGTTTGTTCTTTGCGCAATGCTCAAAGACTTCTTTTTCGTGGCTTAGAGATTTATAAAACGGTTCGTTTTGAATTTTCAAAAGAATACCTTATCAGTGAGAAAAATAGTCGCCGGATTTAGTCGAGTACGGCTTCGAACTCGGGTTCGTTTTGCATGGCCTCTTCGTTCGGTAAACCGTATTTGATAAACTCGATGACGTATAAAGTGATACCGATGCTGAAGACGGTGGCGGCGATGATAAGGACGAGGAAGTGCACGTGCGTTTCCTTGGCAGCAATCATGAAGTCTAAACCCATGATGCGTTCTAAATAAACTTGTGCGATTCCGGCGACGGCAAATGCGGAAGTCATTCCTAACATTCCGAGATTTGAAAACCAAAATGCAAGATGTCCGTTTCTTGTGTCGTGAAGTTTACGTCCGGTCATCAAGGGCATCGCATAGGATATGATGGCGAGGATAAGAGAAGCGTAGGCTCCCCAAAACGCCAAGTGGCCATGCATTGCTGTAACCAAGGTTCCATGTGTCCAAAGGTTAACGCTTGGCAAAGTATGGGCCATCCCAAGAACGCCAGCTCCAACGAAGGAAAGAATAGCGGTGTTGAGGGTCCAGAAAACG
>JALSKP010000476.1 GCA_026988815.1 Myxococcales bacterium
CCCTGCAAGCCGCCATTGGTGCAAGGGTAGTGGCGCGAGAAACGATTCGTGCCTATAGAAAAAACGTGACCGCGAAATGTTATGGCGGTGACATTTCACGTAAAAAGAAATTATTGAAAAAACAAAAAGAAGGAAAAAAGAGAATGAAGCAAGTCGGCTCTGTGGAAATTCCTCAGGGTGCTTTTTTGGCTGTTCTTAGAACCGACGAGGATTAGAACTGTGGAAAATCTTTCAAGTATTGAATCGCTTAGCGTAGAGTCGTTAAACCTCTACTTAAACTCAGCGCTTCGTTTTATGAAAGATGGAAAACCCTGCCTTCCGAGCGCTTTGCGAAACCGTTTAAGCGGGAAAACGATAGCGTTGCTTTTCTTGGAACCCAGTACACGAACACGTGCGAGTTTTGAAATCGCCGCAAAACAACTTGGTGCGACAACGATCCTTATCAACGCTACAAATACGAGCATTCAAAAGGGGGAGTCCATTCGCGATACCTGCTTAAACCTCGTCGCGATGGGCGTTGATCTTATCGTACTGCGTCAAAACGAGAAGGATATTCTCTATTCCTTGTGTGACGATATTCCCGTTCCCCTCGTCAATGCTGGGAATGGGAGCGACGCCCATCCCACGCAAGCGCTTTTGGATACGCTCACGCTCTTGGTTGCCCTAAAAAGGGGAGGGGAAATACGCAGAAGGGATTTGAGCGGGATTCATATTTCTATTATCGGCGATCTCAAACACAGTCGTGTCGCAAAAAGCGATATTCGCGCGTTTTCAAAATTTGGCGCCCATCTAACCCTTGGCGGCCCAAGGGAGGGGATGCTTAAGGACGAAAAATGGTCCAATATTGATACAGTAAACACCCGAAAAGATGCGTTAAAAAATGCTGACGCTGTGGTCTGTTTAAGGGTTCAAAAGGAACGTATTCAAGGCCCCTTCGAAGGTATTCACGCGTGGACGATTGACGATAAGGTGATGCAGGAAGAGATGAAAAGGGGGGCGTTTATTCTGCATCCCGGGCCGGTGATTTGGGGTGAAGAACTGAGTGCCGAAGTATCGCACTCAACAGGTTGCCTTATCCTTAAACAAGTGGGTTATGGCGTCGCGATTCGACAAGCCGTCCTCTTACATTTATTAGGAATGGACACATGAAAAAGGCATTATTGGTTCTTTCCGATGGTAGGTGCTTTGAGGGAAAAGCCTGTGGATTTGGAGGGCAATCGGTTGGCGAAGTGGTCTTTAATACGAGCATGACAGGATATCAAGAAATTTTAACGGATCCCTCATACGCTGGACAAATCGTAAATTTCACCTCTTCGCATATCGGGAATTATGGAATTTGTGCGGCCGACTCGCAATCGGATGGCGCCGCTGTGGCAGGAATTGTGATGCAAGACCTTTCCGCTGAAACCTCTCATTTTCGTTCTGAAATAAGCTTAAATAGTTGGCTTATTGAACAGGGGGTGGTGGGGATTTATGGGGTGGATACCCGCGAGCTGACGCGACATATCCGAGATCGTGGCGCGATGATGGGGATTATCTCCCATGACCTTAGTCAAGAAGCGGCAGTCGAAATTCTCGAAGACTCACCCAAGTATGGCGACTCTGGTCTAGAAACGCGTTCGTCGGCGGCTGACTGGGTGGAGGAGGTTGAGGGACGCATCGTGTTCTCGGATCTTCGTGAACGTCAAAAAACGAGAATTGTTGTGCTCGACTTCGGCGTTAAATACAATATTTTAGAATCGCTTTTGTCGCGAGATTTGGAAGTCGTTGTTATTCCTGGCATGTCTGCGGACGTCGACACTATTCGTGCGCTTGATGCAGATGGCATTTTGTTCTCCAATGGGCCAGGTGATCCAATGAAGATGGCAGCAATATTTCCACGCTTGGCAAAAGTGTGTGAGCAGTTTCCTTGTTTTGGGATTTGCTTAGGACACCAATTGATATGTGCGGCCTTTGGAGCAAAGATTTACAAACTTCCTTTTGGTCACCGAGGGCCGAATCATCCTGTGCAAGATCTGGGAAATAATAGGGTGATGATGACCTCCCAAAATCATGGCTATGCGGTTTCTGAGGACCACTTTCCGGCGGTGTTGGCGGTGACGCAAATAAATTTAAACGATCGTAGCATAGAAGCCTTCGAACACCTTGCCTTTCCAGTTTTTGGAGTGCAATATCATCCCGAAGCGGGTCCGGGCCCTCATGACGCAGACGGCGTTTTTGATGCATTTGTATCGATACTCGGTTAGGATTGAAGTTATTACGCGATGAAAAAAGAGGAAGAAAACGCAGC
>JALSKP010000477.1 GCA_026988815.1 Myxococcales bacterium
CCTCGTCCCCATCCTTGCGTTTTGGCCAGATCGAAAAAGCTTTCCAGGTGATGGTTTGGATCTTCTTCGTCTTTGGTTTCCGTTCCAGGAATAACGCCAATACCGTTAAAATGGGTCTTCCTTCCAGATGCTAACGCGCTGGCCGATGCGGCGCTATCGGTCGTCACGAATTCATGGGAATGGGTCGACATCCATCCCATCTCGGGCATGGAGAGCATCTCTAATTTTTGGTCGGCCAGATATTGTGTGCCGCTAATCGCGCCAACTCCCATTCCGTCCCCAACGAAGAGGATGATGCGTTTGGCTGTGTTCTTTTCAACAACATATCCAGCGGATTTGGCCAGTTCGAAGAGCGCTTTGATCGCAAATTTTCCGACGAAGGGAACGCCGTCGAGGGTTTTTAGATTGGGGAAGCTTTTATCGTCGCTTGTGCCTACTTTTTCGTCTCCTCCAACTCTGTATTTCACGACATTCTTAGCAGCAATGCGATTTAGCTTCGAATCTAGAAGAATTTCAAACGCGTTTGAATCTTGTTTTGAAAGGAGAGGCTGGTTAACAAAGCTAAGTATTGCTTGGGCTTGGGTGGAATCGGGGGCAAAGAAGGTGTTGTCGGTTTTTCCGTTATCGACGCCAAATTCTTCATCAAGGGGATCTGTATCGCTTTCCCTTCCAGAGCAAGAAAGGAAAAGAAGCGAGATTAGAAAGAGAGAGGTTTTCATTCCATAATCCAAAAAGAGACGCAGATGAGACCGTATCACTGGCGGGCTTACATAACAAAGAAGCTGGGAAAAAGATGGGTAGATTAGAGCATTGCGAAAAACGCGTTGGGATCAAGGCTGTAGGCTCACGGTGCGAGGTAGGCTGGCGTTGACGGAGCAAGGCTGTAGGTTGGCGGAGCGAGTAGGTTGGCGGAGCGAGGTAGGTTGGCGTTGACGGAGCCAACGGCACGAAGACCAAATCCTATAGGTGCGATTATTTCTAGATCTGTTTTCTAGGTTGACCAAGTTTGGCTTCGCATTTAAGTTTAATGCATGACAGAAAAAGAAAACCAACCCATTCCGAGGAAGGACCGTAAACGCCCACTTATCATGGTGGCCGACGACGATCCTGAAATTCGAAAATTACTTCGAATCTTTTTGGACGATTTAGATGCAGATCTCATCGTTGTGACAGACGGTGCGGAGGCACTTGAATCGGTCCTCGTCCATCGACCGGACCTGGTCCTTCTCGATGTGATGATGCCCGAACTCAATGGGTGGCAGGTGTGTAAATACATCAAGTCCAAAGAAGAACTAGCCTCGATCGGAATCATTATGATCACCGCCATTGGGCCAGTGAATAATGAGTTAACCTCGCCGCTTTTTGGCGCTGACGATTATTTGGATAAGCCCTTTGATTTTGACGAGTTGGAGGAGAAAATTAAACGTATTCTCGCTGCCGGTTTCTACTCTTCTTCTTCTTCTGAAGAATAATTAATTCTGGGTTCTGACCAATCTACAAAGTTCTCGTTGAGGTCAACAAGTTCTTCGAATAGCGGCTTTGCAATTTCCCGTAAATCCAATCCGTCTGGCGCAACGCGAATATCGAGTTGAGCGAGCGAGAAATCAAATCCAACATTTTTACATGATGCATTATCAAGCCCACAATTCTTGAGGGCTGCATCGATTTCATGGGGTTTTCTGTCAAAGTATCTCGCCACATCGCGTACATTGGGTTTTTTGTACCGGTTGTTGGGCGTGATTCCAAGATGGTAGGAGCAGAAGAGTTCAAAGGCGTTCACATGAAGGGGACCTTCAATATTTCCTGCGTCCACATCAACTGGATCTCGACCCCCTAATTTATTTTTGGGAGTGCGAGAGTTACGTTGTTTTGGGCCCGAGCTACGATTGCCTCGATTTCCACGTGTACCGCGGCTTCCTTTTCCTCGATTGCCACCACTATTATTGTTGTTGTTACGGGGTCTTCGATTTCTCGAGTTATTTTTTCGATTTTCTGTCATTAATACTCCAATTCACAGAACGTCTGTTAAGGGAATCATGTGTGTTTTTCTGGGTGAACCAAAGGCCCAAGTTCGCCGCCGCGACCGCGATGAACTATCATTAGAGGATATTATAAACTAAATCAACTCTTAAAGTGAATCAGTACGATTGTAGCTTTGTGTCTAGTGTGATCAAAAACGGTGGGATTCTAGTATGACCATTCATTGTGTCCTTGTGGTATTCGAGGGGATTTTTGTTCGGAAGAGAAACGCCCTCTCCCTCTGGGAGAGGGCTGGGGTGAGGGCGATCA
>JALSKP010000478.1 GCA_026988815.1 Myxococcales bacterium
TCACGTCCAAAAAACGGAGAACCCCGTTTTGGCGTGTCTATCGACCGAACATCCCTCGGTTTTAGAAGTGGTAAAGGAATTCAAAGATGCGATGGTGGTCCACCTCATCCCCGTGGATCAGAAAGGGGAGGTGGATTGGGAGAGCCTTCATTTGGATCCAAAACCGACACTTCTTTCCTGTATGTTTGCCAATAACGAAACGGGGGTCATGAGTGATTTAGAAGCCGCACGAGAAAAATCTAAATCTTGGAATGCGATACTGCACGTTGACGCGACCCAGGGAATCGGAAGAGAGCCCGTCGATTTTAAAAAGATCGATGCCGAGTTCCTCACCGCATCTTTTCATAAAATGGGTGGGCCCAAAGGGGTTGGCGTCATCCTTATTAAAGAAGGCGCGAAACTGAATGCGATCATTGCTGGCGGTCATCAAGAGAGGGGGCGTCGGCCGGGGACAGAAAATTTGATATCGATTTCTGGCTTATTTGCGGCTTTGAATGAAATTCAGACCTGTCTTCCGATATGGCAGGAGGCCAATAAAGAATTGCGTTATGCGTTTTTAGAAGGGATAGCATCTTTGGATTTTACGATTCGAGGAAGCGAACGCGGATTGCAAAACACGCTCAATATTTCTTTTGGTTTGGACGGCGAGGATGTTTTAATAGGCCTAGATCTCGCGGGGGTTTCTGCATCAAGCGGCTCGGCGTGCACAGCCGGATCTTTGGATCCAAGCCACGTGATTCTCGCGATGGGATATAATGAGTTGCAAGCCAAGCAATCCTTACGTTTTTCCTTCGGACCGGCGACCACAAAAGCCGAAATTCAGAAGGCGTCAGAAATAATTGTAAAAACGGTGAATAGATTACAAACAATGTGAGTTCTCTTTGAAAACTAATGCGTTTTATGTGAAGACAGTAAGAGATGTTGTCGATGTTGTAGATGGTTTGATAAATGAATAATGAAAACCCTGAAATTGGGGAGGTCGCAAAAGACCGAATCGTTGTCGCAATGAGCGGCGGTGTGGATAGCTCTGTCGCAGCTGCGATGATTGTCGAAGATAATCTGGAAGCGGTTGGAATTACGATGCGTCTGTATTCGACGCCCCAAACACAGTATAAAAAAAGCTGTTGCTCACCCGACGATCTCTTTGATGCTCGAACAGTGGCCGACCAACTCGGTATGCCCTTTTATGTGGCCAATTACGAAAAAGAATTTCAAGAGCGCGTTATCGATTATTTTGTCGATGAATATCGGCGCGGTAGAACGCCCAATCCCTGTGTCGCGTGTAATAACCATCTCAAATTCGATGTCCTATTAGAACGCTCCTTAAAACTCGGAGCGAAATATCTCGCGACCGGACATTTTGCCAGGATCGATCGTTCCGGCGAGGTGCCGATCATGAGGAAAGGGTTGGATGACTCAAAAGATCAATCCTATTTTCTTTTCGGGATCCCACGGGAAGCCCTTTCCAGAATCCTTTTTCCTCTTGGTGAGATGACCAAGGAAGAGGTCAGAGAAAAAGCGCGAGAAATGGGACTAGAAACAGCAGAGAAAGCCGAAAGCCAAGAAATCTGTTTCGTGACTGGCGCATCCTACAAAGATTTTGTTGCAAAACGACTTGCCGAGGAAGAGAAAACGCCAGGGATGATCGTCTTGCAGGATGGCACACCTGTTGGTCCCCATGATGGGATCCATAATTTTACGGTCGGACAACGAAAAGGGTTGGGAGGCGGATTTTCTGAGCCTCATTTTGTGACCTCGATTCGTCCTGAAGACGGGACGGTGGTCATCGGAACCAAACTGCGTCTACTCGCCGACGGATTGCGAGCGGTCGATTGTAATTGGCTTTCGTTTGAAAAGCCCGAACCCGAAATGGAGTGCGAGGTACGGATTCGCTATCGATCAAAACCCGTGCCCTGTGTTGTTCGCATGGTAGAAAATGTCGCCGAAGTTGAATTTAAAACTTCTCAACGCGCTGTCACGCCAGGGCAAGCCGCTGTATTCTATCGCGGAGATGAAGTATTGGGCGGAGGCTGGATCTCTGAGGGGATACGGTAATGGACGTACAACTCGCCAACCTTGAGCATGCTATTGGCTATCGATTTAAGAATCTAAGTTACATTCAAACTGCCCTATCACACCGCTCCTACGTGAATGAAACGAAGGACGAGCTTCGCGATAATCAGCGTTTAGAATTCCTAGGTGATTCCGTTCTTGGTGTGATCATCGCTGAAGAACTCTTCCGGCGTCATCCCAATTCTGATGAGGGCTTTTTATCAGGCGTGCA
>JALSKP010000479.1 GCA_026988815.1 Myxococcales bacterium
AAAAAAATTGCCTCAAAGGATCGGGACGATTATAAAGAAAGGGTACAGCACTTGCTGATACCTTGAAGCTAATAGAGCAATATTGTGACAGAAAAAAAATACACGACGACGATTACCGAAGAACAAGTCCAAACGCAGACGCTGACCCAAACTGGGGAGGGTTTAACGCCCACCGAGGAAAAGGCAGTTCGAATGCTCAATGGATTGGGAGAAGACGGAGATCATAGGTTACAATTTGCGCTCGGAGCGAACGAGGAAGCGCTCGCTCAACTTGCGTTGATGGAAAACCACCTCCTCAATGTTTTTGGACGTACTGAAAAAGTTGAGCCAGAGCATATGGACGCCAAAGCGCGAATCATCGATGCTCTAAAAGGCTAGACTTCGATTTCAGATTTGAGTTGAGCCAGGAAGGATTCTAAAAAACGATTGCGCGTATGGGCAAGTGTCTTCGCATACCTGCTATTCATCAAGTCCGGCAAAAGAAACACCTTTTCATAGAAATGATCTACCGCGTACTTGCGGTCGTTTCGTTGTTCCCGTTCGATTCCAAAAGGATCTTCGGGATGGAAAAGCGTACTCCCCATCAAACCACTCACATAAAATGTACGGGCAATGGCGAGCGCTCCGACAGACTCCAAACGATCTGCATCCTGAACGATCTTGGCTTCGTCGCATTGAATGGGGATACCCGCTGAAAAACTATGGGCCTCGATTGCATTTCTGAGAATGGCTTTCTGATCGGTGTCGAAAATCGTCTCAAAAAAATCCAAGGCTTTATCGGCCGAAAACGTAGACGCCTCACGACGATTAGGTGCGTTTTTGGGGAGATTTACAACGTCATGAAAAAGCACCGCTGCACCAAGAATCTCAAGATCAATACACCCCAAAAACTCTTCTGAAGCGGCAATGGCGTAGGCCTGAGACAAAACGCGTGTGAGATGACCCCAATCATGACCACCGTCTTTTTCCATCAGTCGATCTACCTCACAAATAGCTTTATTTAACCATGATGGATCGTTGACGAAGGTTTTTTTGAATGTTTTCGATGTCATTGTTTGTTCAATTTCCAACTGTATTTTGTGAAACGAATTTTCGCTTTTTTGGATGTCAAAAGCTCTGCGTGTTCGGGAAGATACTTCGCCAAAAAAGCCCCCACAGACCCTTCCGCTTTTACAAAATCAGCTTTAAACCAATTAAAGAGCTGACTCGTTTTTACACGTTTGCCTTTTACCTTTGTTGCCATCGGAATGAACTCTTTGGCGGCTGCCTCCATCAGGTTTTGGACGCTGTCTTCAGTTGCTGCTTCGGGACGAAGACGAGGGCAGCTTTTTGCGCCACATACCAACACGAAATGAATTCTAGCATCTGCAAAATCCTTACGAATAATGCCATTTTCGAGGTGATCTAGAGTAATCATTTCTCCGCCTACCTTGTGCTTTTTCTTTTTGAAAAATCCTTTAATCTTCATCACGCCTCGAAGTCGATTATTGATCACCGTATTGATAACGATCGCGTTGTAGGCATTGATGTAAAACGCCAATTTCGCGTTCTTACTACCCTTCATTTTTGCGTTCCCAATTTCGCTCAAATATATGTCGAGATCTTTTTTATCCTTTTTTATCGCCTTGTAATTAACGCCACCCTTGTCATCCACAAACTTTTTTAGAAAGGCATCAAATCCGGCGTGAGGAATCACGTCCGTGGTTTTCTTGGCGATTTTAATTGGTTTAAGAGGAGGCGCTTTGGTCTTGGGCGCTTGAGAAAAAGCGGGAAGGCTGAGAAAGAGAATACAAATAAAAGGAAGGAACGTTTTCATAAAAAACCTCTATTAGAATTGAGACCAACGATAAAGATTTTAAGGAAATAGTAAATCGTCAGATGGAGAAGATCAGCTAAGCGTATCTGGATTTGGGTCAGAAAAAAGAACGATGATTTTATAAAAATTCGAAGTATTCCTTCTCTGGATAGTCCCTACAACCAACGCGGAAGAGGGTTCGCATCGTTAGCGTGCCGTAGGGAAAACCCTCTGTTCCGCCCTTCCCACGGATTCGAATGAAGCCAATCAGCGCACTTTTATAGCTCTTGTAGAAGGAGAGCATGAATTCGGATATCTTGGCCCGGCGTTCCACTGAGGCGCATAAAACCTGACGCTTATGGTCGGTATATTTTGTTCCTTTCGCTGATTTATGCGCCAAAAAGGTCTTCTTATCTCGACATTTTTTGATACCAATCACGCGTTTTCGACGTCTCCTTTCTGCTTTCTCGAAATCTAAAATA
>JALSKP010000480.1 GCA_026988815.1 Myxococcales bacterium
ATATCTCGTATTGATTATGCAATCCAACCGACATTGCCTCTCCGGCGACGCCTTGCACATGGCATCCAAAGCACTTGTTTTGCTTTTGCCATTTTCGTGTTTCACTCATTAAAAAGTCGAGACCTTTTTGCGCGCTCTTTCTTATTTTTTGGTCCTTCTTTTTCCGTGTTGATTTTTTCGTTTGAGATTTCAGATTGGCGAGGATTTCGTTAGCGCAAACCTCGTCCTTTTCTGCGAATACGTTTGCGCTTGCGAGGGTGAGAGAAAGAAGAAAGCACTGAAAAATGAGAAAGGTTTTAGTTTGCATTGGTTTTCCTTGGGTCATGATCGCGTGTCATGTTTAATTCATGAGAGGTCAAACGATGGAGACCAGGAAAAGATCTAAAAATACTTTTCGTGTCAAAAAGGTGATGTGTTTTGCGACGTAAATTGAAAAGTCGAGGAATGACAATATTGATATTTAGGAGAAAAGAAGTTCCAGCACGACAATCATAAAGGGCGTAATAAAGAGTAGGCTTTCAATCACTCGAAATTCGAAAAGCTCATCGCTTTGCCGGTTAAGAACGAGTGAGGTGAGAAACCCAATCGGAACCGTAAGCAGAAAAACAAGAGTTGTATTCCGACCTGGGTTGATCCGCCGCGACAACATCCCAAATCGATGAAAACAGAAAAGATGACAACGATAAGCCAAAGGGGGAGAAATAGGAATTGGCCGAAGAGCATCACCGGATTGAGTCGTTTTAGCCACTCTGAGATACCAAACAAAATACTTTTAGAACGAACCAAAGGGAACTCCTGTTTAAGATGATTCACCAATCAGCAAAAGGCGTACTATGTGTTTTCGCTAGTGTTTAGGTGTTTTTGTAGAGGTGAAACCTATCCAGAAAGGGTAGAGATTATCCCATCTTTCTCTGAGCCGAAACTGGCCGAAAATCCTGACGGTTTTGACCCAAAAGCTTGGCAGGATTTATGCATTCTCGCATCGAAGTAATATGTTAACCTGAACTCTGATGCAGTAGAATTCGGGTAAAACAGGACGAGGTGAAATGTGGAAGACATGATTTTCTATGACCGATTGCAATTCGCTTTTACGATTACCTTTCATTATATTTTCCCCCAACTCACGATGGGTTTGTCGTTGATTATCGTTCTTTTGAAGGCGATTTATCTGAAAACCAAACTAGAAAAATATAACGAGGGGGCGAAATTTTTAATGAAAATTTTCGCTATAAATTTCACCATGGGCGTCATTACAGGCATTCCGATGGAGTTCCAATTCGGTACAAATTGGGCAAAATTTTCCGAACTCACCGGTAGCATCATCGGTCATACCCTCGCTATGGAAGGCCTGTTTTCTTTCTTCTTGGAGTCCTCCTTTTTAGCGCTTTTTATTTTCGGAGAAAAAAGATTGGGACAAAAATTACACTTTTTAACGGGCTTCTTGGTTTTCCTCGGGTCTTGGTTAAGTGGTTTTTTTATCTTGGCGACCAACGCTTGGATGCAGCATCCCGTGGGTTATGAAATTCTCGAAAACGGCAGCTACGCGCTCAAGAATTTTTGGGCTCTCTTTTCAAACCCGTGGTTGCTTCCCGCATTTTTACACAATCAAGCGGCCTCGCTGGTCACGTCAAGTTTCGTCGTTGCAAGCATTGGAGCTTTTTATTTACTTCGTAAAAGAGACGAGGAATATGGGCGTCTATTTCTGAAAACAGGCGTGATAATTGGTTTTATTTCTGCCCAACTTGTTGCCTTTCCCACAGGAGATTGGAATGCCAAAAATGTTGCCCAGTTCCAGCCGGCATCCTTTGCTGCTATGGAGGGGATTTTTGAAACGGAAAAAGGTGGCAGTGAAATCGTACTCATTGGCCAACCCAATATGGTTGAGAAAAAGATCGATAACGTTATCGCCGTCCCATATGTACTTAGTATACTTACTTACAAAAATTGGACCCAAGAGGTTCCAGGGATGGACCAGTTTAAGGAAGATGAACTTCCCGATAATATCCCGGCTCTCTATTATTCCTATCATATCATGGTTGGCTTGGGGACGATTTTCATCGCGATAATGGGGCTGGCAGTTTTCTTTTTATGGCGAAGGAAGCTCTTCGAAAATCGAACCTTATTGTGGACGATAATGCTACTCTTTCCTTTTCCCTATATCGCCAACATTACAGGCTGGTACGTCGCCGAATTAGGGCGTCAACCATGGCTGGTTTACGGATTGTTGAGAACCAAAGATGGTATTTCGCCGACCGTTTCGTCGGGTAATACGCT
>JALSKP010000481.1 GCA_026988815.1 Myxococcales bacterium
AATCCACATTAAGTATTTCTCTTTGGTTCTATCCGACCAATACCACCGATACATGGAATTCAATCATATCCAACCAATTCAATACAACAGGTGGCGATAGCATCCTGATTGTTAATTTGGGGAAGGTCGTTTTATGTTTTCACCCCGACTGTCTCTACACTTCAGCGACCGCGAATCTCAACGAATGGTCCCACATCGTCGCCCAAAACGACGGTGAAAAAATGGAAATTTTTCTAAACGGTAGGCGGGTTTCAGTTGGCCCCTCGACTGATTCACACGATTCGAAAAGACATCATCATTGGCGGCGGTGTTAACCGCCTAGACGGATTCGTAGAGGAAGGTATTGAGGGAGCAGTAGATGAATTGCGCTTCTCAAATATCCTGCTTACGCCTGAGAATATCGCTTTAACCTACAGAATGGGTAAGGAAGTCGATTTTTTCACATTCACCGTTATGGAAACATTACCATAATCGCATTGCAAAAACTTCGGTCTAGATTCGCGTTCAAAAAACGCGACTCGCTCAAACAGGTGTCGCGTGAATACTCCATGAATCTTTCACCAACGCCTCTAGAAAAGCATGGCGATAAGATATTGCAGCCACCCAAGCACGCGTAAACTCGCCTACATTCCTCCCCTTCCCTTCCTTCTTCTGAGCGCTGTGATAAAGAGCTTCCAAAAAACGCGTCGCATTCAACATACCGGCACGCTTCATTCGCTTTTTTGTCATGTTAATTTGTTGAATCGACTGAGGCGGAAAGGTACGCCATCCCCCTAACATCGCACGCTCTAGCACACGATCAAAGGCGTCCCAAACCTTTGGAATTTCGGTGACGACAAATCGTGAATTTGGAACCCTCGCCCTTTCGATTTGAAAATGCTCTAAGCCCAATTGAACCGACGTCCAAGCTGTTTTCGCTTCCGCTTCACTATCCTCAGAATGAAATATAGTAAGCAGGCTTACTTTCAAAAATGCATCTCGATGAACACGCCCGATAAAACGAAAGGTCGATCCAACCATTTCTCCGAGACGAGACATATTGCCTTTCCAATCGCGATCTGATGAAGCAATGATGAGCCTCTCATCCTCTGTCAGAAGCGCTACCCCTCCATCGCATACTCCGGCAACCTTCGCTTCAAAGGCTAAAAAATCCCAACCCGGTGGGCGAACTAAAACAGGTATTTTTGAACGGGAGAAAATCTGTTCAATTTGATCAATGATCGAGGTTGAGAACCACGCCGAAATCGGTCCCGATTCAAAAGAAACATCCTTCCCTATTACCGCCTTGACTTTTTTCCCGGCACCTAATCGACCGTCCGCCGACCGCGTCGCATTCTGAACAAAAACCTGCTTTCGACAAAGCTCTTCATGAGAAGCAACAATATCCCCCACCGACACTGCCGTCTTCCACGCTTGTTTCGCGCCTCCCATCTCTTGGGGATGAACGGTCGATAAGGTTGAAAACATGCCTTCTTCGTCTAATAAATAGGTAACACATCCCCCATACCCACCATCACCACCAATCGCCTCCGTCACCACACCATGTAGTTTCAAAGACCCCGCATCATAGTAAACTCGCCTACCAACCCCAATATCACCTATCGAAACGCGTTCTTGTTTTAACAGAGTCTCGCAGCTATCAAGAATATCGATGAGGTCGGCGCGCAGGACTGTAAGCTTCTCGCTCTTGCCCTCTCTTATACTTCGGATTCTTTTAATCGCCCGTGTGGCAGATGCGCTAGCGCGATGAAGACCAACAATGCGCGCTTGATGCAACGCACTAAGTAATCGTCCCTGTGCAACAATACTTGCCGATTCAATCCCACCACCAAGGATGCCAGAGACCACCTCGATCATCACACTCGCCGCCTGCTTTTGTTCAACCGAGGGCACGATATCATCCATCTGTGGGGGTTCCTCGACCTCCTCGCTCGCCGGCGCCTCTCGCTCTTCGGGATCTGCCAATTCCAAACGGCTGATAACAGACAGTAAATGCAAACATTTTGGGGCCAATAGACAATCACAACTCGCGTCTTCTTCACGCGATAAGAGTGCCCCCTTAAGACGCACGACTGCATCCGAATTTGTCTGAATAACAATGCTGTCCTCACCGTCTCCCTTTTTCCATTCCCACGCTTCAGCGCGTTCGGGCGCTTTATCAAGTTTTCGAATCAATCGACTTGGGGCTTTTTTAGTAAACTCGGAGAATAATTCCGGTGTAATTTTTGGGCGTTCTATCAAACCACTTGCTCCTTAATCCAACGCG
>JALSKP010000482.1 GCA_026988815.1 Myxococcales bacterium
TGATGATGTCGACGATATATTCTCGAAGTTTTTCGTCCAAGATAATTTTTCGCACAACCTTTTGGGCGCCGATAAGATCCTGGGCGCTGGCGACGGCATGAACTTCAGGCAATTCCGAAAAGTCAGCGACACGGTCCATAATCTGTCGTTCCTCAGCACGGGTCGGGTAACCGACACGGATTAAAAACATAAATCGATCGACCTGGGCTTCTGGAAGTCTGTAGGTACCCTCTTGTTCAATCGGGTTTTGAGTTGCAAGAACAAAAAAAGGACGCGGCAACGTGAAGGTTGTAGAGCCGAGTGTAACTTGCTTTTCTTGCATTGCCTCTAAAAGCGCCGATTGAACCTTTGCCGGAGCACGGTTAATTTCGTCCGCTAAAATAAGATTAGAAAAGACGGGCCCTTTACGGACTTCAAAATCCTGCGTTTTGGGATTGTAAATCATCGTTCCGATGAGATCGGCAGGAAGAAGATCGGGCGTAAATTGGATCCGCTGAAAATCCAGGTCGATGGTGTCCGACAAGGTTTTAATGGTGAGTGTTTTTGCCAGACCAGGGACGCCCTCAAGAAGAACATGCCCACCGGTGATAAGGCCAATCAACAGCCTATCCACCATTTCTGTCTGCCCAATAACAACTTTGGCGACCTCAGTTTTTATTCGGCCGATAAAGGCACTTTTCTGGGCAATTTCTTCGGCGAGTTCTGGATTGTTCAACACGTACTCCTGTTCTATTTTTTTCGAATCGTAGCTTCAACCGCGAGCTCATCGGCGCGTTCATTGAGCGGGATGCCCGAATGTCCTTTGACTTTGATGAAACTGGGTTTGCTATCAAAGTCATCCATGAGCGTCCGAATCGCTTCCACGAGGTCCTTATTCACTTTCGCTTTCCAACCTTTAGACACGACCCCAATCGCGTAACTACTGTCGGAATGAACGCGGATTTTCGCTTCCTTTGGCGAAGTGTCAAGCGCTATTTTAATCGCAAAAAGTTCTGCGATATTATTGGTGCCCGTTCCAATGAACTGACTAATACAATAGACCTCTTCTTCCCCAACGACGACCACGCCTGCGCCGCAAGGCCCAGGATTCTTTTTGCACGCCCCATCTGTGAAAATGTCATAACTTCCTTCTTCAGGTCGATCGGCATCGTAGTCCTCATGCGCATGTAAAGTTTTGACTAACAGTCCGGGCGTTTTCCACACATTTTCGTCATGCTCGATTTTTGATTTCGTCTTCTTCTTCTTTGGTTTATCAGATCCTTTACCATCATCTTTCCACTCGGAAAGGTTGGACGAATGGGCGGCGTAGAGTTTTGCATTTTCGCTATTGTCGTATTTAATTGGAACCAAACCTCGAGGTCCGAGCTCGTAATCCTCGCTCTCATCCGTTGTTTTTGCCCATACTGTTTTGCGTTTCTTGAAGAGTCGTTTTTCCCACCCCATACGTTTACCTCCCTGGTAAAAAGTTGCGCGTCTTTACCTCGCCGTTAATGAATTTGCAATCCTTTGCACGAATCACCCTGATATTTTTCATTTGGGACACTTCCTTCTTTATCTTTTCATCCACACGTCTAGTTTTGACCTGCGTCTAAGCTCGTCCACCTGAACCATGAAGGCAAACATACTGAAAATAGTGTTCCCCCTCCCGTCCACTGACTTTGATCCGACCGAAACCGCGGTTCCTTGGGTTCTCTTAACCGAAGCTGGCCATAAAGAAGGGCAGTTGTTCAACGATTTTGATAAAGAAAAACGGAAGCCATTATGAGAGCGTTGGGGCCTTTTTTCAGATGGGCCGGTAGTTACCGGTGTTTGCGCGGGAACTGCGTTCCCTGGCGGCGAACACCAATCGAAGGAGTTTTAAGAATGAACCGAGTAGATGCATATTGGACCTTTGTAGAATCGAGAAGGGTAGGGCTGATTTCTTTTATAGGAGAAGGCGGGCTAGAAGCGGTAAAAGAAGTGAAAAGGGACACCATGAAATGCTTTGAAAAAATCGTCGTTACGGCGGCATGCGATTGGTGCGAAAACAATAAAATAGACTTGCGATTTGTATACGAGTTTAGGAATCCTAAGGAAAAAGATTTACATTGTATGAAGGCTAAAGTCTGCGGTTGAGTTTTAGACCCTTTTAGCTTTGCGTCTCACGCTGACAATCGCGATAAATATACAAAATATTAAAGGTGTAAGAGGAATATTTGGGGTGCTCGAAGCGCATCCACAGCCTTCATCGACTTTATCTTTTGGTGTGGTGTTCTCTTCAACTTC
>JALSKP010000483.1 GCA_026988815.1 Myxococcales bacterium
TGTTCGAAACGTAATCGTTTTATCACCGTGCTTCATGTCGTAACAAATCCATGGATCAGGACATCCCATTCCTCCAGAAATTTCACCGCGGATACGAACGGTTCTATACACATCTTCGACAGCAAGATCTTGACCGGTTCGATCTAAGACGACGACCGTATTTCCAGATGAAAGAATTTCAAAATCGGTAATTTCTAAGAATTGAGGCGTACCTGCAAAGTTTCTCATCTTCACAGCAGTAAATTTCAACGCATCACCCACCTTAATGGTCGCCCCAAGATCGGTTCCCTGTGGTAATCGAACGAGCATCGCCCGTTTGCCGTCCTCGATCCAAAAAATATTATTACCGGCATCCCCGGACCAGCTTCCAATAACAACCGCACCGTCTACAAGCATCGGCGCAGGGAGAACATACTCGTTCTCCTCCGAACTTGAATTTGCAGCCGTATCAAGCCAAATCGCATCCAAACCTGCGTCGGCTGTAAATGCAGTCGTTCCTGGTACACCGCCGCCGTGCACGCCATCTGAGGCGATCTGACCGTAAAAAGTCAGATTCGAATCATCACAAACCTCCGGCATGCCTGCGGTGGTGCCATTATTACTGGTCGTTCCGCCATTGTTACTGGTCATCCCACCGTTGTTACTGGTCATACCGCCGTTGTTGCTGGTCATACCGCCGTTATTCGGATTTCCGTTGTTCTGCTTAACGCCGTTATTTTCTTTTGTAGGATCGCTTTCTCCGCAACCTACCGAAAGTAAACCAATAAAAAGAAGCGATAAAATACGTTTGTTCATGATGCTGATCTCACTTTTTAGTTTTCGTAACCTGGCTTACCTAACACGAACTGAATCTTGATTCAAATTAATTAAGTAAAGGAAGACAAATAGCGATCAATCCCAGGTTGGGCAGACCGTAGGTTGGGTTGATGGAGCGCAGCGAGGAAACCCAACAATCCCAGACCGTAGGTTGGGTTGATGGAGCGAAGCGAGGAAACCCAACAAAAAAACATCCTTTCATTTATTGCGAAAAAAAGAAGAAAAAGGCCAACGCAAAGGATCATCGACCAGGCCATGTTTAACGGGATTAATATAAATATAATTCAGAACGGCGATGTAATCCTTTTCGTCTCTAATCGTATGCTCCCAAAATCTCCGTTGCCAAATACCCCGTTCTGATTTTCTTATCCGACTTTCTGTCACAGATTCGCGTCTCGGAAGCCAACGGGAAAAATTTGATTTAATGAGGCGAATGCGTGTCGAATAATCGCTATCACCCTCGGGAAGCGTCATAACCATATGAAAATGATCGGGAAGGATTACAATTGCATCGATATAGAAGGGATGGCCTCGTTTCACTCTTCGAAAGGACTGTCTGAGCAGATGAATTTCTTCTATCAACAGAAGTGCGTTTCTATCGGCAAGGACGACTGTAATAAAGAAGGTTCCTCCCTTTTTCTTGTTTCTACGATATTTCACATTTTCCCCCATGTTTAAAATAGACCAACGGCCTATCCCATATTTGAGGAGATTAATCAACGCCCTTTGGATACAGGGTTGTTGGGTCTTTGATTTATCGTTGGGTTTCGTCGCTGCGCTCCATCTACCCAACCTACAATCTGAGAACGTTATTTTTTGGCATTTTTCTTTTCTTATCTTCTATAATCGGATAAACAAAATCCCTAGCCTATCCTTTAGGGTGACGAATGAAACGATTGTTATTCTTAATAAGCATGTTTACCTTTTTTGCAACGCCCCTTCTGGCGCAAGAAAACGAAAAACCCTCTCCCCCCTCCATTTCGCACGCCGAAGGAAAGGGGCAAAAGGATTACGATGCAGCACTCATCGCAAAAGAAAAAGGCGAATACGAAAAAGCGCTCGATCTTCTAGAAAGAGCCTACTTCAAAGAAAGTAATGCACTTTATCTTTTTGGCCGCGCTATTATTCTCGACCAAATGGGCGAGCAAACCTTGGCCCTTCGTGTACTCGACGAAAACGCGGAGGCCTTAAAATCCCATCCTGACATTACTAATTTTTCGCTCGTACGAGAACGCATTGCCAACAATCAAAGCAAGAAAAGCCACGCCCCCTCGCCGAGTCTCTTGGGCCCAGTCTTAACGGGTGTAGGTACGGCAAGTCTTATTACAGGCATCGTATTTATTATCATCTCAAAAAGCGCTCAAAGCGAGGCTGCCTGTAGCACTCTCATTCAGAAAGATCTTCGGGAATGCGAGAATCCTCAAGCTCGAACGCGTCAGGAAATCTCC
>JALSKP010000484.1 GCA_026988815.1 Myxococcales bacterium
TCGTTCTGACAAATTTCGGGAGGTTTACAATCTGCATTGGTCTGGCATCTTGTAAATTCCTGACAGGCCTTAAAAATACAGATTGGGAATTCTAGAGGACAATCGGCATCCTCGTCACATTCCTTTTCGGTAAATCTGGACTGTCCGTCGCTGCCGATAAGACAACCTCGGACCTCGTCGGGTTTGGGTCCGCCAAACGCTGCGCAACCCACCGTCATCGCGCATAGATCATAAAATGAATCA
Source organism: Myxococcales bacterium (assembly GCA_026988815.1). Classification (GTDB taxonomy): domain Bacteria; phylum Myxococcota_A; class Bradymonadia; order Bradymonadales; family Bradymonadaceae; genus CALJNB01. Next base: position 244 of record JALSKP010000484.1, read on the forward strand.
CATATGGTGCCGCGGGCGCAATCGATGTTTTTTTCGCAAGGTGCTTTGCTCTCTCGATTGGGATCGGGAAAAGAAGAGGTCTTCACATCGATTTTCGGTGTATCCATTTTTGAAGCATCGAATAGGTCGACGGTCGTGTCATGTCCGACATCCTGAGTATTCGCGTTCGTCGAATCATCGGAGCACGAAAAGAAGTTTGCGAAAATAAATATAGATACTAATTTCTGTATGTTCACTTTATTTCTCACAATTCGTAAGGGGTACATTTGGGGACAAACTGGACGAGTTCACCCCTGTGATTATGTGTCATTTCCAATGCGGATAAAACGAAGTTCTCACACGAGAATCGTTCAATTTTTTCATTAGAACCGATATTGCGGCTCGGATTTCCCACCCTCTGATCTAAGGAATAATCATTTCCATAAAGGGTATATCCATCAACGCCGGATTCTGATGCGTCTAGGTAAACACTAATCTGATCTGCGCCGGCGGCGTTTTGCCTTGTTCCGGGGTTGAGGGGTTTACGGCATTCCAGGCTAAGGACACCTAAGATTCCTTTTCCATCGGTTCTGACACTAATTCCATTCATCAAATAATTGGGTGGGCAAAGCTTCATTGGAACGGGACGTACCATCTGTCCTTTTGGCGCTCCAACCTTTTGAAGGAATCGCTTATGCATAAGCTGGGCAAAGTTCCCCCATCCCCTAAATCCTTTTATCAACGAATAATACCAAGGCGGCGCCGCACCCTTATTATGTAGAAATCGCCAGTTTTTGGTATAGCTTTGGGAACTAAAGGGCGCGCAAATAAGTTGAAAATCACCAATATATCGACTATTTTTGGCTGAGGCGCCCATTACGCCGATCATCATGCCGGGGAGAACTGCGGGTCTGTTATTTATAAATAAGGGTGACAGATCTGCTTGGTATTTGCAGCGAACGAGCCGTTCTGTAGTTCCCGGTCGGGCGCTTCTTTCGTCGTCTTCTTTGGTCCCCTTTGATTGGAAGGGCTTGTCAGAAACATTTCCATTACCGGCGGTGGTGGTTCTGGAAGCGCCTTCGTACTCAAGTTCTATGCATTCATCGGACGCGTTATAACGCCGACAAGGAATGCATCCCCGATGTTCTCCACGTTCACGCACCTTTGGATCGTCTTTGTGCGTTTGAAATTTTTCAGGATCATCTCTTCTTAAAAAAGTGGGATCAACAATTCCCGTAAACCAGTTTGCATTCTTCCCATCATAGCCATTGTCGGCCTCTACCGGAACCGGTCCAGCGCTATCCCATTCATCGTGATTGTATTTAGAACGATCCCATATCGCGCCGGTTGCAACGCCAATTCCAAGAAGTTCCTGCGCCGTATATTCCCCTATGCCGTCCCCAAAAGTTTGCTGAATATCTGGGGCTAAAATCGTACCGCCACTTGAGCCAAACTTCATGTCAACGCTAGTCCCGACAATCTGGAAAACATGATGATCTTTATTTCCACATTTATTTGGGATTGTTCTTGAACCAAATTGATCTTCGGAGTCGATCCAAAATCCGGGACGAGAAATGAGTCTTGTATTTTGAGTTTTGACTTTCGGCCATTGATTGGAATGTTCTAACCACATCGGAGTATCGCCTTGAAGCGCTGTGAAAACATCAGCCTCCGATATACGCGTTTTAAATGCAGATTTGACGTTGATTTGGTCGAAAAATAAACCAGGTTTATCAAGAGTAAATTCTCCGCTTGCCGTCTAGGTTTTGGGATGATTGAAGAAAGATGCCTGTACTTCTGTCTTTAGCTTTTCTGCTTTCAGAACAACGATATCGTCACCGATAATTCGTCCATCTTCAATAGAAGCGAATCGTTGTTGCTTAAACGATGAGTCTGTTAAAAAAGATCCGTCTTTTTTCCCCTTATCGTAAATAAAATTCCACGTCCGAAGTTGGTTGCGAAGCTTTGTTGCGTCTGTGTTGTTTTTCGCCCATTCGGTCAATCCCAATTGAAAAAGTCGTGTGGCTAAGAAGGGTTCT
>JALSKP010000485.1 GCA_026988815.1 Myxococcales bacterium
TTTCCCAACGAGTGCTACGGGCGGAAAATCGCTCATCGGAAAAGATATTTGGGCCGAACTCATCGCCGATGGAATTCCGCCTGATTTGGTAAAATTGAACGATCCTGCCGTATTTCAAGATTTTGGCGCTGAGGTTAAATGCGAAACTGACGTTCAATGTTTCTCTTTTCAGACCTGTACAGATCAGCGCTGCCAATCCTCCTCTTGTAATGATGATAGTGATTGTACCGCCGATTCGACAGATCTCGGCGCTTTTTGTACAACAAAAAACCGGTGTCAGGCGCCCATTCCTGTTGTGATTTCGCCAACCTTGGTCGAGATCTATAATGGCAGTATTCATACCGCGATGAGCGGTGCATCAGGCGCGCTTTCAATGTTGCCCAAGCTCGACAAAAAAGCACTTATTGGATTGGAGTTCGAAGGCGTTTTTGGAAAATCCTATTTGGGACGTTCAAGTAAGGGAAAGATTGAGAAACGTCGGATGCGCTTGGTCGGTTTTTCCGACCAAGCGATAACCCTTGGTGCGACCATGCCTATTGGATACGTAAAACGACTGAACGCAAAATATAAAAATCAAAGCGCATCGCAGGAGTACCATTCGATATTAGTTGAGACCAAGTCCAACGAACATGTCGCCGAAGTGTCCCGAATCATCAAGGACGATATGGGATACGCTTTGAGCGATAAGTTTGAACAGGCTGAACGCGCTGGTCTTCTGATTTTTCTCATGACTCTGGTTTTCAATCTCATCAGCCTTATTATTCTTGCCATCGCAGCTGTCAATATCATGCATACCTTCCTCATGCTCGTCCTCGAACGAAAGCGAGAACTCGCGTTGATGCGAGCGGTCGGCGCAACACGATCCAATATCCGTTTATTGGTTTTTGGAGAGGCTGCTTTACTGGGTTTGATTGGAGGATGCTTTGGCGTTGTCGGTGGATTTTTAAGTACGCTTGCAGTGGACCTCGTATTCAAGAATTACGTCGTTGATTTTCCCTTCAAGCCCGAATCTCTTTTTGCTTTCGAACCGTGGATGTGTGCCGCAGCAATTGGTGTAAGTATTTTCTTTTGCATTCTTGGTGCGGCGATTCCGGCCATTCGTGCAAGTCGAATTGATCCGGCCTCGGCGCTTTCCGGATTTTAATCAAGACTGACAGATAACGTCGATGAGACCATCGGGATTGTCTAGATGAACGGCATGCCAGGCATCAGGAATAGCGATAGTTTCCACACCCATCGCGCGATAGTCTTCAGCAAAGTTGCAGTATTTTTTATCATGTTCGCCAAATAAAAAGAGGATTTTTTTTGCGTGATTTTTTATCAACGCCGAATAATCAGGTTGATCCGAAACGCTAAATGCAACCATCAGATCTGCCCAGAAGTCCGATCTTTTTAGGAGGCGATTTGCCCGTTTAATCTCCATTTCTTTCCAAGCCGATGAATCTTGGGGACCAAAGAGATCTAATGTTGCCCACCACTCTAAAAACGCTTGAGGTCGTTGTCGTAAAAAGTCCGCGCGTCCCTTATCGACTTTTCTGCGTTCAAGAGCATCGACGGGAGGACAAAATTGGGATCCGCATAAAATCAGTTTTTCGACGCGATCGGGATAAGAGGCCAACATTGATAATGCCATCCGTCCGCCCATCGAATACCCAAAAAGAGAAATATTTTGTTCGTGAATCTGATCCCAGAGAAAATCAGTCTCCCATGCCTCGCCTGCCCATTCCCGGATACTCAGTTCATGAAAATTTTCTGGAAAAAATGAAAAGTCGGAAGGCTCTCCCATAAATCCGTGTAAATAATGCATTTTTAATTAGCCGTCAGAATGTCTTCCAACATTTAACAGACCCGATTAAAAAAAAATATCGAAAGTTCGACGATGCGAACAATACGTATAAATTATTCGTTGGAGACTCGCTCTTTTTCTGAGACCATCAATGGGTACTCTACGTTTAGGAAGCCATGCGTTCATTTATACAGATCGTTGCAGTGTTGTGTTTAATTTTCTCTGCCTCAACGTCGTATGCTCAGGCCGAGAAAAACGACTCAAGTGGCTCCATCGAATGGCAAACCTTGGTCATTCCCCGAATCAATCCATTGGGACTCTTCGCCGCGAATAGCCTTTCCTATCGTATACCTCTCTACGATTCGGAGTCGCCCCTTCTAAAAACAAATTTTCTTCGATTTGCGTTTCAACCTTGGATTTCACCGAGCTGGTTCCGACCAGGTGCACGATTGGATGTTCAACCCCTCAGCATT
>JALSKP010000486.1 GCA_026988815.1 Myxococcales bacterium
GCTTTAGCGGGCCATCTTTGGTTCAAATATCGAGAAAAAACGCCTCTTCTTCTATGGGGTATTTCAATTGTGATGATCGGCGCTGGTCTGGGTTTTGCCCCCAAAATCGATCAGAATTTAACGATTTCCAACAAAGTACCCGTCATTTACGAAACCGGTATCAAGACGATTGCGGAGATTAAATCGCCCAAAATTCAGAATGTTGGGTTTGATATCAACCGTGTTCCCGATGCTCCCTTTGTGGATGTGGTGAAGAAGCCTGTAAAAGACCTTTTCTCACGAGATTTTTCGAGCCTTCTCGTCGGCAAAGGCGCGGGCTCCTGGTGGCTCTTACAGAAAGGCGAGTTTCCCAAGGATGAATTCAAATACTACTCGGTTTATCGAGATACACCTGGACTGTTGATATTCGAATTAGGACTGATGGGGATTTTTTTCCTCTTGGCATTTTGTCTAAGCTTTTTGGTCAAAATAGAAGAAAAAATGAGTGGTTTCATCCAAGGCCTTCCCTTAGCGATTCTTGTTATTCTAGGAGCAGCGTTCCTTAATCTTTCCACTGTTGTGCTTCTTCTTGCCTGTGCAGTTGGTATTTTTTCCACGAAAGAGGACTCCTTGGATTTGGACCAAAGCAACACCACGCGTAATGGCGTCCTTCTCCTACTAGGGCTTGGGGGATTTTCCTTTCTCCTTTTTGGGGCGTTCAGCTTTCAGTCGCGCATGAAAGAATCCAAAGCTGATTTGGCGATGCTTCGCAAAAAATACAATTCAGCCGCCCAAGCTTATAAAGATGCCTATGAAGTATCGACCCTTGAGCCCTCAGTTGCCTACAATTACGCGCTTGCTTTGAAAAAAATCGGACGTGGAGAAATGGCCGCAGAACCAGCAAATCACGCGCTTGCGCTCAAACCTGATGATGCTCGTTTTGTCTATTTGATATCCCAACTTCACCTCACCCAAAAGGATGAAGAGAACGGAAATCGTTCAAAATTTCGCTACCTTAGCGAGTCTCTTAAATCTTCGGAGAGAGCAGTATCTCTTTTTCCAAATTACATTAACGCACGAAAATCGGTTGTTTTGGTAAAAGATCTTCAGGGCAGTAAGGCAAAAGCGAATCAATCTCTGCTCGACATCATCAAACTCGATCCACCAGATGAAGTAAAGCAACAGATTCACTACGAATTAGGGCAGTCTTTCACAGTTCTCGGAAAGCCAAAAAGCGCGCTAGAGCATTATCGATTATCGATGATTGGAGAAACCGATATTCGTCGAAAGCAATCGATTTCCATTCGCATCAGTCAAATTCAAGCGAAGATGGAAGAAGAGCGCCTCATGAGAGAAGGAAAGCCCCTTCCTGAGATGTTAAAAAAGAAACTTCAGCAAAACGACCATAGTAAACACGGTCATTAATCCAACCAAAAGGAGCACCCATGTGGGATGTATTTAAGAAACAATTTCAAGCCGCCGTTCCCTTCGTGAATACGCTCGGTATTATCGTGACCGACATCAACTCGGGAACTGCCGAGGCGACCTTAGCCGTCACGCCTGAGCTTGCAAACCATCTTGGGACCCTCCACGCGGGCGCCATGTTCACGCTAGCCGAGACCGCTTCAGGCGCCGCGATGACTGGAGCCCTGGGTGCGAAAGTATTTGAGCTTCGCGCCGTCGCGGCAACCTCCGATATTAGTTATAAAAAGCTTGCAAAAGGTGTGATTACGGCACGGGCGAAGACCTCGATCCCTGCAGCCGATATTAATAAAACCTTAGAGGAGGAGGGGAAGGTTCGTTTTGCGGTGAACATTGAGCTTCTTGACGAATCCGAAGAAATCGTTGCCCTCGTTAATGTCGACTGGCACGTTTCCCCTAAAAGGTAGATTTAGAAACAAAGTTCCGTGCATTCAGCGCGGTCGGTTCTCTCACATGAAATACCTTGCTCGGCTTCATGAACTTCTTCCCACTTGTTCGTGTCGAGATGAAGAAACCAGGTATCGTCCATGTATCCGCAGTCTCCTGTTCCACCAAACATAATGATTTGATTGTTGACCAAGTCGGTCACAAATGTGGGGTAGGAGCGACGTTCTGGAACTTCCAAGTTGTAGTTCACGAAGGTGCTTGGACAGGTGCAAAAACTACTGCATCCTTCACCAGAATATACATCGCCACGCTCGATGAGCGTGAAGCTTTTGGACGCCACGTCAAAGGACCAAAGATCGTTATCGTTCCCGAGGAATCCATCATCATGGCCACCGAAAAGAAGTAAACGG
>JALSKP010000487.1 GCA_026988815.1 Myxococcales bacterium
TGGTAGGCGTCGATACGTTGTGCGTCTTGTTGGACCAAAATGCGTCCGTTGAAAATCGCGTGAGCGCTATCGTTGACCACACACTTATGCAACTGATGGCTTTCGCAATGGGGGCTGCAATTATCGATCGTTGAATGGGTGTCAGAAACCTGATTGGCCTGCAACAAGGCAAGTCCGTCAATTCTTGAAAAACTGCCTTCACCGACATGGCTGATAAAGACATCGTTGCGAGACAGAAGGGCGCCAAAGGAAAGGGATAGGGAATCGTAGCTCGCGTCGCGATCAACAGAAGCCCAAAGGCGGGAGATATGAGTCGCTTTACTGTCGTCTTGTTGAAGACGAATGTGTTTTAGTTTCGCGTTCTTTCCAACCGCGCATTCTGTTGAAGAAAGGTTGAAGTAGGCGCCTTCGCCTTCCCAGGTTTCGATGACCGTAATTTGGGCTCCCTCTTCGACCAAAATAAGTAGACGAGGTGATGAAGAAAATGCATCACCGAAAGTCCCGTAGGAAACGTGGAGGGGAATGGGTTGTAAGATGTTTTTTTCTACGAAAATACAAGCAATATCTTGCAAGGAGGAGCGATTGAGAAGATCGAAATACTCGTCTTCAAAGGGCGATGCTTCTTTCTTTTCCAAGGCCTCAAATACGTAGGAAGGTGCGTCTTCAAGCGAGCCGACGAAGACGCCTTTTTCGAGTCCAGCGAGATTACTGGAAGGCAGACATACCTTGCCATTTTCGAGATGAAGGTGGCAGGTGGCGGATTCGGATAGTTCCAGTTTGCTCGGAATAGTGGGACCGCTGGTCAAGCCATAGGTTGCCGAAAATAGCGGCTTAAGTTTAAGCAAACGCCAATCTTCGTCTTTGCGCGTCGGTGGCCTTACTTTCGCAAACGCCTGGCGAGCGTCGTTTATAAAACCGGCGACGTGGGCTAAAGGAGGTGCTGTTCTTGCGTCTTCGAGAAAATTCATGCCGATGCCTTCAACTCTTCGATCACCCAATCGTAGCCGCGCTCCTCAAGCTCGAGTGCTAGGGTTTTATCCCCCGATTTAACGATCGCACCATCGACCATAACGTGAACGAAATCAGGCTCGACGTAGTTTAGAAGACGTTGGTAGTGAGTGATAAGAATGATCGATTTATCTTCGGCCGCTAAAGCGTTAATACCTTTGGAAACGACACGAAGGGCATCGATATCGAGGCCCGAATCGGTTTCATCTAGGAGGGCTAACTTCGGTTGAAGAACGGCCATCTGTAGAATTTCGTTTCTTTTCTTTTCTCCACCGGAGAATCCGACGTTGACCGCTCGATTCAAAAAGTTGGGATTCATGTCAACGAGTTTCATGCGATCACGCACGTAGTCGTCAAATTCTAGGGGGTCCAGGGTTTCTTCATCGCGGTGCTCTCGCATGGCATTGTAGGAGGTACGAAGAAAAGAGGCATTTGAAACGCCTGGGATTTCTATGGGGTATTGGAATGCTAGAAAAACCCCGTCTTTGGCGCGTTCATGGGGATCGAGGTCGATAATACTCTTTCCTTCAAATTCAATGGTTCCGCCGGTAACCTCGTAGGAGGGATGACCGGCAATGGTTTTTGAAAGCGTACTTTTACCCGAACCGTTGGGTCCCATAATCGCGTGAATTTCTCCGGGATTTACTGTTAAACTTAATCCCTTGAGAATCTTAACCGGAGAATCGGTGATTTTTACGCGCAAATTTTTGATGTTTAGTAAGCTCATTATCCTACACTTCCTTCGAGTTTAATTCCTAATAATTTTTGTGCTTCGACGGCAAACTCCATAGGGAGTTCACGAAAAACATCTTTACAAAAACCGTTGATAATCATTGAGATGGCATCTTCTTCATCGATACCACGTGATAAAAAATAAAAGATTTGGTCTTCGCCGATACGAGAGGTTGTGGCCTCGTGTTCGACCTGGGCGGTGGTGTTGGCCACCTCAATATAGGGGAAGGTGTGGGCGCCACATCGATCTCCGATAAGCATGGAATCGCATTCGGAATAGTTACGGGCATTGGTGGCGCTCTTGGCAATTTTGACCAACCCACGGTAACTATTTTGAGATTTTCCGGCCGAGATACCTTTTGAAATAATCGTGCTCTTGGTGTTCTTTCCTATATGAATCATTTTCGTACCGGTGTCGGCTTGCTGCATATGATTGGTTAGAGCGACCGAATAAAATTCGCCGATCGAGTCATCGCCCTTTAAGATGCAAGAAGGATATTTCCACGTAATGGCAGA
>JALSKP010000488.1 GCA_026988815.1 Myxococcales bacterium
ATCCTCGGCTTCATTTGGACATTTGTCATCGGCGTCCAAAATGCCGTCCTTATCGTTATCTTCGTCGGGACAGCCATCTTCATCTTCAAAGCCATCTAAGTCTTCGGCAACATTTGGACATTTATCATCTACATCAAGAATTTGATCTTGATCGTTATCGTCTTCGGGACAACCGTCTTCGTCCTCAAATTCGTCCATATCTTCAGGAAGATCGATGCACTTATCATCTTTATTCAGGATGCCGTCGCCATCAAAATCGTTGCTACGTCGTGCATATCCCAATCCCATATATGCGCGAAAAGCGGGAGCACCAGCACCGGAAACAAGTCCGCCGCCAGCGCCTGCAAAAATTTGAAACCCGGAACTTGTGACCAAACGGCCACCCAATAATCCCTCTAAGGGGGAATCGTCGGCTTCAAAAAAGTCGTCAAAAGAGGAGCGGCCGAAGAGCTCCCCATCGATTAAAAACAGGCCGTTTAGCAAACTATATTGTCCACCCAAACCGTATTCCAACGCCGAGCCTTGATTCAGGTTATCAACGGTCGTGCTTTTTCTGAACGAGGCACCAAGATTTGTGGCGATCATTAGATCCCCTACCTTATAATCTAAAAGCACCTTTGGGGTGACGGCAAACTCTCCGCCCACAAATGTGGCCGAATCTCCAGAAGGAACGCTGATATCGACGAGCATGCCGACACCAAATCCACCATCTTTGCTCGATAAAAAATTTGCTTTGGGTCGAAAACTAAGGTCGCCTATACTGAGACCATCAAAGTCGGTACCAGACAAACTCGTACCGTCGTTTACTAAGTAAAGTGGCAAACCTAAATCAAATTGGAGAAAATCTCCCATTCCGATTCCCGCAACGACGTGAAGAGCCATCTGCTGATCCACGATTGGGGTAATCTTTCCTTGGCTATCTTCACGAACCAAGGTCAGGCTGGAATAATTGAGTACCAGATTGCCTGCCGGCACCAAATGCCCCAACGTGTTTGCGCCTTCCACGGTGACGATTCCGTCTGGTCCGCTTATCGGTTTGAAGTTCTGAAGATTGAGATCTTGGGCAACAAGACCGGAAGAAAATAACGACAATGCCAAAGCACTAGTAAGAATTAATTTGATTTTTTTCATTTAGAAACCCAACGATTAGTTTCGCTTCCTATATCAAGTTTGAAGAACGAAACACAAAGGAAAATTCGTATAAATGCCAACATTTTATGATCTTTGAATCCCAGGGACATTGCCTTGCGAAAAATCACTCAAACATCGGCCCAATTATTTTGCGCCGACGGAGAGATAGAGGAATAACACCATCGAAGAAATACGGTAAAGAGCGGGATTGTTGGGCACCAGCGTGAATCCCGTATCTTCGGCTCCCATCATCCAATGTCCTTCTTTGGACCACTGCATGAGCTTCCCTGACCCATTATCCAATTCACCCTTCTCGCTAATCATAACCAAAGGCTTTCCGTCTTGGCTGATAAGTCGATCTTGGGCATCAATATGGGCAAGAAGCGTCCCATCCATATCCATAATTTTCCCGTCCCCACCAGCGATCTTTCCTAACGCTGTTGGGGCACTCACCATGTAGATTTCTCCCACTTCGTTTACTTTAATACCTTCCACACCATCTTTAAAAATCGAAAAAATCGGAAAAGTCACCAACTCCACTTCTTTCTTTTTTTGGCTTTCTGCTTTTTTTTCCACCGCCCCCTCTTCTACATTTGGTTCTGGTTTTGGAGTGCTAGCGCATGAAATCAATAATAAAATACTCACAACTAAAATCATCTTCATTTTTTTCACCTTTCTAATATGTAATCACTCCTATAGCGCGCTTTTTCCCCTCGATAAAGTCAAACTTCAGATTCGATTCGTGGGCCATTCTCAGGACGTGGGCGGAAGAATTGCCTTGGCTTAACCCTCCTTCATTTGATCAGCATTCTTACCAATAGTTCGGTAAACCCAGCCAGAAGCGCCGGCGTTGCATAATATGTTGGCGACTGGCCGCTCACATAATTATGGCTTTTCTGGCTGGCATCCATCGTTGGCGCGATTATCGGTGCGCTTCTTTATAAATTCTATCTGAGGACAGAGTCCTCCATTCACTGCTAGTGTGATCATTTTCGGCGAGTCGAACGAAAGAAGTTTCCTCTTTGGAATGAAGAGAAGCCCCTCTCCCTCTGGGGGAGGGCTGGGGTGAGGGCGATCAAACAAGCAAGTGGTTCAATAAGTTCAACAACTTAACTAGGTCAAGGC
>JALSKP010000489.1 GCA_026988815.1 Myxococcales bacterium
AACCATTAGTTTGATCGGAAACGCAAAGGCGAGAACGCGTTTTGTGTTGTGGGTTTGGTTAACAATTTGTGCGCGAGTTGGGTAGAAAAAGGAAGCCAAAAGAAAGCACGCGCACCGAAGGCGGTAAAGTAAAAGGTGTTAGCGCTATCGAATCCGACCACGGGAAGGCGATCTTGGCTTACCAATTTTTGTCCTGAAAACATCTCTTCTTTTTTAAAGTTTTCCCATTCTTGCGCCTCTATCAAGTGCTGAGTTTTTTCGAATAAACGCTCCCTGGGATTATCAGAATTCAAAAACGCGCCCCCCAAGGAACATCCCTCAGCGGTTGTGGCGTAGTGGATACCCTTTCCAATACGAATACGATTCTCGTTGGCAGACGATTTCCTTTTTTCTTTGAAAATGGAAACACCCTTGTTGAGTGAGCAGTAGGAAAGGCGACTTTTAAAGCCTTGGGCGAAGACGACCTGGTCCGAATCTTCGAATAAGGTTTCTTCCTCGACGGATAAAGGCGTGGGCACAGCGAATTCACGAAAATCGAGAAGGCCAAGCAAGTGCTGTCTTAATTTGTCTGCCATGACGATAAAGGCTGGACCGTAGGTGTAGCTTTTCGAATCGAAGAGGGGGCTATCCCATTCATCGTTTTCTGTAAGAGTAAACGATTTTTCTAAGCGAGGATTGGTATCTCGTTTTACTTTCACCTCGGTGGCGAAGGGAGATTGTCGCCAATAAGACACGGCTTTTTTGAAGGCCAGGCGTTCCAGGTCGGAGCGCCGAAACGAGCGTCCCGCGTGAAGATGAACGATGACTTGAGGCGGGGCTTGAGAACATCCCTTTCCATAAATCACAACCTGCCTTCCGTGGGAGAGGAGTTCTTCCCCAAGCATGAGTCCAGCGATGCCGTGACCGACGATGCTCACTTTCATGATTGCGCTCTCTCACCGACATGGCGCGACTTAAGAATTGTAAAGGATTCATAACCGGGTTGTTCCAGGCGAGGAGCATGTTTTCCAGCGATGGTCATCTCTCTTTTTCTACCAGAACCGGGGCCCTTGGCGACGACAAAATGTGCGGCTTGCATGGCGCGTCTAGCTTGACCAGACGCACCGTAAGTTGTGAGAATACCGTCATCTTTAAGCAGAGAATAGGCCCACTCAAAACACGCGGGTGTCCAACATTGCGGGCTCTGGGAGGGTCCAAAAGGATCATGATAGTAGGCATCAAAAAGTCCTTCGCCAAAACGTGTATCCTGTAGGACGAGGCCTTGTGGAGGCTGTCTTTTTGTCTCGTTCAGATTTTCGTTAGGGAATTGCAGGGGTAACCCTCTGTGGTTACCCGTGGTTCGCTGGCTCTCGCCGAGACAGGCATCCCAGTCCTGCCATCGAAAGGGAAGGATATGTAACTCTAGATTTTCGTTCTCAAATACACCCTCATTGAGATTATTCTTTATGAAATCAGGCACGATTAACATGTTGACTGGCATCAAGTTGGGCTCCAAAGAATAGTAAACCAGCTTAATATTATTTTTTTGGGCGATTTCAAAGGTTGCTGCCAGGTTCATCCCGGTTCCGAATCCGAGCTCAAGAACATACCATTGACTGAGGTTTTGTTTTAGAAGTTGAGACGCTTGGACAAAGACATGAAGGGATTCGCTTTTTGCGCCGTGGGTTGAACGGTAGGTGATATCGCCTTTTTGATAGGTAAAGGACCCGTCCTCAGTTTCGATGATTTTTAGTTTCAAAAGCGCTTACTCTTAGAGAGAGCCATCCGCATTTTCGTCGTCGTTGAGGAGGGTTTTCGCGTCTCCTCTTTCGACATCGTCGCGCAGATAGGGTTTTCCGGTGAGTCTTTCGATGGCCTTTTTTGTCTTCGACGAAAAATAACAATTCGAAAAGGTCATCACTTCGCTCGTATCAAAGTAGGGGTTTTTTAATTTTCCGAGTTTGACCAAGAGGAGCACTTGTTCGGCGACGCTTACCGGGCAACCTAGGATACGCATGACATTATCGTTTCGTTTTTGAAACCACAATTTTTCGACGCTAATCATTTTCCGAAAGATGTCCGGGTTTTCCGCATCGTAGGGACTTTTGGAGGAGCGATCAAGGTAGGCGCTTTCAAAGGAAACGTTTTTTCCTTTGATGGTCCCATGAAAGGAGGTGCAATCGCCGATAAAGATAACTTTTTCATCGTCTTTTGCATCGATCTTCCCTTTGTAATTTCCGAAGACAATATGCGTGCGAGGTGTTTTTTCGTCGGT
>JALSKP010000490.1 GCA_026988815.1 Myxococcales bacterium
TGATCCGATTATCGTGCCTTTAAAAAAACTTGAAGAGTCGATTTTTGAAATTCAAGAAGCTCAAAATAGTGCCCTAGCGCAGGAGTTGGGAATCGTTTTGACTCAGGATGTCGAAATAAAGAAAGAAGAGCGAACCGAAAAAATCGGATACAGCGGTCCGAAAATCGACGAGATTGAAGAGGAAGAAACCAACGAAGAAGATTTTTTAAGGGAAGAAGAAGAGTTGGGACTCATTTATCAAACGGACGTTTTTGATGAAAGCCAAGACGATGATGAACTCGATAATACCTCCCCTTTGGAAGGATCCAAAGTTGACGAGGTTCTGGACAACATCATTACTAAAACCAAGATTCCACCCATTCCCAAGGGCCTTAACACCTACGTGCCTGTTGCTGAACGGGCGACGCGTATCGCCCAATACGAAAGCATTGAAACAATCGCAGAGATCGAAAGTTTTGAAGTCGGTGTGTTTGATTTTGAGGAATTTGACATTGATCTGCCCTCCGAGGAAATCGACCTGGAGTTTTTAGAAGGCTTGGAGGTGTCTCTTTCCGAAACCAGTGCGTTGGATGAACCTGTTTTAGAACGTGTGGAGGTTGAGCGAGGAAATCTACCTCGTATTCCGTTATTTAGTTCGCTCAGCCAAGAGGCTTTCGTCGCCTTGCTAAACAAAATTGAACTGCATAGCTTCGCAGCCGGCGAGGTTCTTCTCTCCCCAACCCACGATAAAACCTGTCTCTCGATTCTTATCAAGGGACGCGCCGACGTAACACGAATCGTTGAGGGGAAAACAATTGTCCTAGATGTTCTTAAAGTTGGAGAATTTTTCGGCGAATTTCGACTCTTAACTGACCGTGTCGGTTCGGCGACGATTACGTCCACCACGGATGTGGAGGTGCTCTCCATCAGCGCTGAAATGATCGATGCCATCGCACAAAAAGAACCCAGTATCTGGGATGTGCTTTGGGAGTTTTACCACGAAAGGATGCTCAATAACTTACTTGCGACCGGTCCAATTTTTAAATCTCTCGATAGCGATTCTCGACTAAAGTTAGCCCGAGATTTCTCGATGACCGAACTCATCGCAGACGAACTTTTACTCGCAGCCGGCGAGGGCTGTGATTATCTTTTCCTCGTTCTCAGCGGAGAAGTCGTCGTCGAACGTGATCGTCATGGATTGACTGAAGAACTCGCAGCCCTACGTGAAGGCGAGTTTTTCGGCGTTGCATCAAGCCTGGATCAGATTCCCTATATTGCTGATGTTAGAGCTGTAAAGGATACCACTTTACTATGTTTGCCGGCCGATAAATTTAGAGAAGTAGTAAAAGATTTCCCAGAGATTGAGGAAGATATTAACCGCTTCGTTTCATCTCGTAGAAAACTGAATGATGTCTTCACCAGTGGAATGACCTCCTACGGCGAACTTGGCGTCTATCGATTCAACCGCGACGAGTAGACAAAAGTCGCCGCGATTCAACGAATTCCATGATCCTAAACCGGGTTAGATTTAAAAAAAGCAACCGCACCGTGTGTTTCAAAACTAGGCGTTGCGAATCCCATCCGTGTAAGCTCCTCCATCAGAAAATCAATTTTACGAAGAGGCGGGCTTACACCATAATTTTGATATTGTTCCAAGATGAGGTCGGCTATTTTATTTTGGCCATGCACGATCGTCGTTCCGTATACGACTCCCTCGCTTGAACAAACGCGGTGGAATTCGTCGAAAACCTTTGAACGCTTTTCGAAACTATGGAGACCGTTCACCGTGTGGATGCAGCCAAAGCTATGGTCCCGAAAAGGTAAATTATCGGGAAATGCACGAACGAAGAGGGTATTATCGTGGTTTCGAAAATGGCGAGCTGCTTTTTTTAACATCTTCATGGATGTGTCTACACCGACGATTTGAACATCGTGATAGTCGGATTGGGCTAGCTTGAGCAGGGCGCCTGTTGCGATGGGAAGTGAGAGTAGAATGCCGCCTTTACTTTGACCAAGCACGTGATGGGTTTGATCGATGAAGCGTATCGGACTGCATCTCCAAACGGTGGAGCACATGATTGGGGAGAGAACATCATAGAATCCAGCGATAAGGTTTGAAAGCATTTCATTACGATAGACTTGCTCATACTTTGAACGCTCGTCGGCGGTTGAAAGGTCGATCACACCATCTTCGATATTGTATCGGCAGTTACAATCCTCGCAGATCGCTGAGTCATCTCCGATGTGAATCGAACCACCACAGGTACATTGTA
>JALSKP010000491.1 GCA_026988815.1 Myxococcales bacterium
ACAAAAACAACTTTAGAATCCTTCCACATGGTCGGATTATCCATCCTCTCCCGAGAAGAGGCAAGGGCAAATTAGCGAAGTGCGAAATGCGTCGCTTGTGCAAACCTTTTCTCCTTTCCTTCCGCTCTACTCTACGTTAGTTTCCGATATCAGTGATCGTATTCGCGTGAAGTTCGGTTAATTTCCGACGCTGTCCCGCAACTGTAAAGCCAGATCCGCTTATACGATAATGACTGACCACGTGGACATGGAATTTCTATCGATAACATCAAAACAAAAAAGGGGTGCAATCAGATTTTATTTTTGATGTCGCGCTCTTATTCTTTACCCGAGGAGGGAGAATGAAATCAGAAATACTCTTAGAGCCAAGTAATGATCGATTCGTGTTATTCCCTATCCAATACGCAGATATGTGGGAAATGTATAAAAAACATGTGGCCTCCTTCTGGACCGTAGAAGAGATCGACCTCTACCAAGATGTCCAAGATTGGAAGGCATTAAACGCGGACGAAAAACACTATCTCAAGCATATTTTAGCCTTCTTCAGCGCAAGCGATGGAATCGTAAACGAGAATCTAGTCCTTCGCTTTTACCAAGACGTTCAAATTCCTGAGGCGAGAAGTTTTTATAGTTTTCAAATCGCAATGGAAAATGTTCATGCCGAAACCTATGGTTTGTTGATCGATACCTATCTGGAAGACGACCAGGAAAAAGACTACCTATTTAAGGCCATCGAGAACATTGCCTGTATTTCGAAAAAAGCACAGTGGGCACTTAAATGGATCAGCGCAGAGGAGGATTTTGCGATACGTCTGATAGCTTTTGCGGCTATCGAGGGTATCTTTTTCTCGGGCTCCTTTTGTTCAATTTTTTGGTTAAAAAAACGAGGAATTATGCCCGGACTTACCTTTTCGAACGAACTCATTTCCCGAGATGAGGGCCTTCATACCGATTTTGCGTGTTTGCTTTATCGCTATATCGAAAACAAGCCCGCCAAAGAACGCGTCCTATCCCTCATTAAAGAAGCTGTCGAGATGGAGAAAGAATTCATCAGCGACGCGCTCCCCGTTAGCTTGATAGGAATGAATGCCCAATTAATGAAAACATACATCGAATATGTCGCCGACAGATTGTTAGGCGAACTTGGATACGGGAAGATTTACGGTAGCGCCAACCCTTTCGATTGGATGGAACTCATCTCTCTTCAAGGCAAAACTAATTTTTTCGAAAAGCGCGTTTCAGAGTACCAAAAGGCGGGGGTCATGAATTCCCTGGATCGGCAATCGACACAATTAATGTTTGATACAGAAATCGATTTTTAAAGGAAATATATGTTTGTTATTACTAGAACTGGAAAAAAAGAAACCGTACAATTTGACAAAATTACGCACAGAATTCGTAAACTTACTTACGGACTAAACAGTGATTTTGTGGATGCAATGGAAGTCGCCAAGAAAACGATTGAAGGTTTGTACGACGGTATTTCGACCGTTGAACTAGACAACCTTTCGGCCGAGGTCGCCGCCTATATGTCGAGCATTCATTTTGACTATTCAAAACTCGCCGCTCGTATTGCGGTGAGCAACCTCCACCGCTCAACCCTCGATTCCTTCTTCGAGACGATGGATGCTTTTTATACTTTCGAAGAAAATGGAAAAGCGTGTCCGTTAATTGACGAAAAGTTGTACGAGAATTGCGTCAAACATCGAGACCGTCTCGACGCCGAAATCGCCTACTCTCGGGATTTCGAGTACGATTATTTTGGATTCAAAACCCTTGAGAAGTCCTATCTTCTAAAACTAGAGGGGCAGATTTTAGAACGCCCTCAACATATGTTAATGCGGGTCTCACTTGCGATTCACCCAGACAATATCGATTTGGCTATTCAAACCTATCACCTCATGAGCGAGAAGGTTTTTACCCACGCCACCCCCACCTTGTTTAACGCAGGGACGCGAAAAGCGCAGATGAGTTCGTGTTTTCTACTAGCGATGAAAGAGGACTCCATCGATGGAATCTATGACACCTTAAAACAATGTGCCAAAATTTCTCAATCCGCGGGCGGAATCGGCCTCCATATCCACAATATTCGAGCCAAAGGAAGTTTTATCAAGGGGACCAATGGACGATCAAACGGCATTGTCCCCATGCTTCGCGTTTTCAATGATACTGCACGTTATGTGGACCAAGGAGGTGGAAAACGCAAGGGATCTTTTGCGATTTATCTTGAACCTTGGCATGCCGACATTCT
>JALSKP010000492.1 GCA_026988815.1 Myxococcales bacterium
CGGGTTCATTTTCCGACGAAAACGTTAAAAGCACAAAAGGTACAGGCGACCCTTTACGTCGTGGTGGCAAGAGATGAGGAAGATCTAGCAGCCATTGTCGGGGATAATAGGTGGAGGAAGACAAAAGTGCTCGACGCTATTTGGACCGATGACTACGCAAGTGTGTTCAAAGCCCTAAAATAAGGAAGTAACGCTGTTTACTTATTTTCTTCGCCTTTACTTTCGTCCGGAATTTTCCACCGCTCCCCTAAATGAATGCGATCCATTTCAATTTCTCCATCGGTGATGTGAAGACGTGCCGCAAAACGCAAGTCGTGATGTCCGCTTTTTCCAGCCGCACCGGGATTGAGCCATAAAGTTCCGAGGACGCGACCGACGACGGGAATATGGCTGTGTCCAACAATGAGAAGGTCGAGCTTTTCGCGTTTAATAAACGCCCGAGTCGCCTTGTTTGGACTTTTCGGCGAACCACAAATATGACGAATGCCGATTCTCTTTCCGCCAATTTCTTTTACAACTTCTTCGGGATAAAAACGCAGATCACCGCCGTCGATGTTTCCTTTTACGGCGTGGACTGGTGCGATTTCTTCAAGTTCCTCGATGACTTCTTCACGTCCGATATCGCCTGCGTGAAGGATGCATTCCACGCCTTCAAAGGCCTCGGCCAAGAAAGGATGTACCCAGCCGTGGGTGTCTGAGACGATACCTATGGAAATTTTTTTTCCCACTTAGAAGCGCCAAATGTCTGCGTATTTGATCCCCGCGCCAACGACCGAGGAACCTCCAAAACTGTCGTTCGCCGATGTTTTTCCTACCGCGTAAAAAAGGTCGGCGAAGGCAAAAATCGAAAAATTCTTCCAGAGTGGGGCAACGAGGTTGTTCTTGGAGATCAAACGCAAGGCAAGATCTGAACTTCGATCGTCGCTATCGGGAATGAGATAGGATAGCGAGGAGTTGCTTTCAAAGTAAACCGAGGGGGCGATGTTCCATTTTAATTTGTACGCTAAACGGACTCCGAAATCGGTCCTAAATGCGTCGCCTGAAAGATCAAGTTGGGCGATAGGCGCCAGCCTTAACTCTCGTAGTACGTCTCCGGGAAAGAGGACCGTTCCCACTAAAATATTGACCAATCGTTGGTGAGGGAACTGACCGTCGGGAAGGTCACTAGGATCCGATGTTGCTGTAAATTCAGAATCGTATTCAAGGCGGATAAAAGGAATAAGCGGCATTCCTGCTTCGGCGACATTCACTTTTGCGGCATTGATTCTCGCCTCACTGAAGATGAGAATGTCATCCGCCCGTTCTTGAGGGGCGATATCTTGCCCGGGAATATCAAAGACAATACGAGCAAGTTCGGCTTTGATTCCGCTTTCCCAACCTAGGAGTTTTCCATCCACTAAAAAATCTAAATCTAATTTTCCTCCCAAGGAAAAATTATCGGGTGTTGATAATCGGGTTTCTCGCGTATCGGCGAAGTCACGAATGTTGGAGGTGTTTTGAAAAAGGGAGCCTGTAAATCCGAGTGAATTCAATCGCAGTCGATATTCCGTTTTAAGCTCGCTGCCGTCCTCGACAAGTGCCTTTTCAAAGGCGTCTAAATGGCTGGGATCAAAATTTCCTTTCTTGTCCGACCAACTGTCAAAGGTGCGATAGGAGAGGGTTTTAAGATCGAGAAGCTCACCGGACTTATTTGGCTTAAGTTGGCCATCTTCGATTGTGAAGGACCATGATATGTTTTTCTTTTTGAAAATAGGCTCGAACTCGGGGTGAGTAACCAGAGTTTTCGTGAGGGCGACACGATAAGGATTGGAGGGGACGATTTTTCGTCCGTTAATTTTTGGAGTTTCGTTTTGGAATCCCGAAAAATACCATGTTCGCGCTCCGCTTGATGGCGTTTTATTCAGCAAACTCCAGAGCGATAGTAGTTCGCTCCCCGAAAGCGTGACGGTTCCGACCTGGTCTGAATTGGAAAGCCAGCGGTTTGCAAGCCAACCGTTGATGGGTCCGATCATTGTGGATTCTCGTTTTAGATTTTGGCTAATGGCGACGTCGCTGCGAAGTTCTTTTTTCATGATATTGGTCACCAAACGCATCCATAATGGATCTGTGAACTGGGTGGGTTTGGTTTTGGTACGATTGTAGATCCGGCCGTTGATTGGAATTTCTGAGCCCCAAACGAGAGGGTGTAATTTAGGGCGTGATCGAACAATAGAATCGATATCGGGAAGCACGACTCTGGCGCCTTTTTC
>JALSKP010000493.1 GCA_026988815.1 Myxococcales bacterium
TCCGCGCAGCCAAACCTTTTCGAGAGGTCGTAGAAGCGACATTGAGTGCGGAAAGGACCGCGCCAACTGCAATCGCTCCTCCAATATTTTTCACGGTCTGGGTTGGGCTCTTTTCGTCATAGAGCGTGTAGGCGAAACTGTCGATCAGTGCCAATCCGAGATTTGCGAACGCTTTAAAATAGTTTCCCTTTTTCCTATTCCTCAAATAGGCCTCAGCACGGATCTGGGCGTGCTGGAGGACCGGTGGCGCCCTTAGCCTTGACCTACCGGTTTTCCGAATATCGGCCTCCAACGCCTCAAGCTGGTTTAGTGATTCTTCATCGTTGATAACGTCTCCGAAACGAAGGTAGGCAAAACTCTGGTTCGAGAGTCCAAAAGGATCGTACCCGTTAATCGGATCAAAGGTCGCAAATCCAAATAAATTATAAGAATCGACATACCCCAAAGGATCGTGGCTAAGGAATTCGCCCATGCGCGGCGAGTACCAGCGGTGGTGCATGTTCGCAAAACCGGTCAACGGCGAGCGCCATCTGGCGTTTAGGCCAAAAGGCATTCCAGCAGGTGCGGCGCAATTGACGCTCGGATTACCGACTTCGTTGCACTCCAATGCTTCATCGTTTGAATATTGTGCAACACGTCCTTCGGCATCGTAGGTTGCAATACCCACCATAAATCCATTGGTCATATCCCACGCTCCGGCGATGGATTTTCTGTGATCGATAAGGGGAATGACCGCTTGGTTTGCGTCGTGGAATTCCAAAATTAAATCTAAACTCGGGCCTTGAAAGCTTTGCCAAAGAATCGAATAATTTTTATCCATCGCCACCACCATGCGAGCACCATCGTACCCAAAATGCTGCGTTGTTTTTCCATGTACTTGCGATTCACTATAAACAAAGGCAAGTCGACCCTGTGCATCGTAAGCGTAAAATTCGAACTCGCCGGTGCTAGTATTATGGGCTTCTGTTAATCGATTTGAAGCATCATACTCTAAGACAAAATCCAGGGTGCGTCGTACACGTCCCATCTCATCATGCACGACCGGATAATTTTCACCATCAACTTCGATTGCCACAAGACGATGCCCTTGTGCACGTGGAACCGTTTGCCATCTTACTTCTCCGCTATTGTTGTTTACAATTTGGTTCAAAGATCCGACGGCGGAATCACGCAATCGATCCCAAGGTTGGGCGTTGTTATTATTGCCCACATCATTCAAATCGGCATTGGTAATCGCGTTCGGAATTAAGGTGTGTGTATCCACAGGTGAATAAGCGTTCTCATCTTTCTCCCAAGCTCGCTTAAGGAACCCGCGCTTTGCGTAGGTGTATCCTCGCCAGCGGTTCTCATGAAGTTCATCATCCATCTGTTGGCCGTTATTGTTCATTGGATGACCAAAACGTGTATTCACACTTCTGACCCGTCCGAGCACGTCCCGAATCGCTGAAATCTTCATTAGAGGTTTTTTGCAACGCGAGGGATCGTAGCCATCGCAATAAACATCAGCCCAATTTCCGTTACTGGGACCGTTTGAGGGTTCATTATTTTGAAACGCAAGGGCGTTAACCTCCAGGGTTGAAGTTAACTTCCTCAATAACGCGACCCAAAATATCGTAGGTACGTATAAGACTATAACTGTTCGAGGGATCGTTCGCCCAACGATTCGCAACGGCATCACCGCGTGAATCGTATATAAATTCCACAACTTCTTGCGCTGCATTTTCCTGAATCAAAAGACGACCAAGATTATCGTATTGGGTGGTTCGATACGGACCTTGAGATCCCGGTCTAAATTCTTGGAAAAGATCTCCAAAACCATCGTAAACCCATTCTGTTTGTTGGTTGCTCGGGTCGTTTAACTGCACTTGCTGGCCACGTGCGTTATAATTCACATCGGTCACCTGTGGATTTCCGTTGCTTGTTTCTCGGATTTCGCGTGTGGTCCAACCAGCGAGATTATTTAAGTAATCGCTAACGACACCTTCAGGGTTGGTAAACTGAGTTACATCTCCCAGTGCGTTATGGGTCCATGAACGAGTCGTAGATAATCCATCATTGCCCGTTGTAACACTTCTTGCACCGGTTCAAAACCATAATTGAATTCGGTTCGATTGGTCGTACCACATCGACCAGCCACGTTATCGAAATTGAAACAAGGTTTTGTTAAGACTCTTCGCTTTTAAAAGAAAAAGGAGATCTTATGAATGAAGCAAAAATTCTCGCGGAAAAACTAAAATCAAATCA
>JALSKP010000494.1 GCA_026988815.1 Myxococcales bacterium
TAGCCAACGTTCCTTGATTCAATTGATGTTTGCCAATTTTGCCGAGGTCAGCGTTGCGCTAAGAAACAACGATCTTTCGCCTACCGAACAATGGGAAAACTGGGATTCGCTTTTAACAACGGGAGAGTCACTAGGTATTCCACCCGATAGTGACGTCGTGGAGCTGGCCGAAAACTCACTCAAACGTGCCCAAGATTTCCACGAAATACAGAGTGCGACGCATTCTTCAACCGGCTCCCAACTCATCCGTGATATTTTTGAAGACTATAGAATCGAAGAATCTGCGGATAAGAAAAAAGAAATGAGAATTCCTCTTTCGGATAATGTTGAAAAAGTGCTTCCCCTATTAATTCGAGCTGTAAAGACGGACGGGCCCTTAGAAAAATATGCCCATCTTTTGGTCGAGTTAGAAGACAAAGAACAAGGTACGATTGGAAGTCTTCTTAAAGACCGTTCCAAACGATTAAGAGATGTGGCAAAAGAAGCGCGAAAGATTCGCAAAGCCACAAATTAAAGAAGAAAGTACCGCGCTTATTTGCGTTGGAAAAAAAATGTGTATACTAACCGGCGCGAATCATTTCGATTCCATCTAAAAAGGCAAAGATCCAATGAAATTAGGCATTTTCAGCGACGTTCATAGCAATATCGAAGCACTAAATGCAGTGCTCGACAAGTACGACTCTTTCGATGAAAAAATTGATAAGTTCATATGTTTGGGAGACGTGGTTGGATATGGAGCAGATCCAAATGCATGTTGTGAAAAAGTTCGAGAAATAGCCGAATATACAATTCTAGGTAATCACGACGCTGCGGTATGTGGAAGAATGGACTACACCTTTTATTACGATGCCGCTCGAAACGCCCTCGATTGGCACGCAAAACAGCTTGTCGAAAAACATCATGCGTGGTTGAAAGAGCTGCCCTACAAAGAAATATGGGAAAATTTAGCCTTTTGCCACGGGTCTCCGGTAAACATCGAAGAGTATGAGTATGTCATTAATGTCGATCATGCACACAAGCTCATTTCGAGCTGGGATGATCTTCAAAACGTCACCTTCATCGGTCATTCTCATTTAACCAAATCTTTTTGCCTTGATAAAGATCGTGGCGCCGTCGAGATGGACGGACCGGTTCTTCATTTTGAAGACGATAAGAAATACATTGTGACGGTCGGTAGCGTCGGACAACCTCGAGATAACGACAATCGCGCATGTTTTGGCGTTTACGATACCGAACAAAACACCTTTACCTTTCATCGCACAGAATATGATATCCGGTCTGCTGCTCGAAAAATTTTCGAATCGGATCTCTCAAGCGATTTTGCTAAACGTCTCTTTTTTGGAATTTAAATGCACGTCGAACTTAGAAAGGATTTTCGCTTTGAATCCGCCCACTCTCTTCCCCGAGTTCCCGAAGATCACAAATGTCGCCGTCTTCACGGACACTCCTATAAAATTACAGTGATCTGCGCAGGTGAGGTCAATGAAGAAATGGGTTGGCTCATCGACTACGCAGATATTCGCACGGCTTTCCAACCCCTCTGGGAACAATTGGATCACCGCTATCTAAACGAAATCGAAGGGTTGGAAAATCCAACCAGTGAAATTCTCGCAAAATGGATCTACGATCGATTGAAAGTTAACCTTCCCACCACCTACGAAATCATCGTCCACGA
>JALSKP010000495.1 GCA_026988815.1 Myxococcales bacterium
CGCGGGAACGTATAAACCTTCAAAATAATCGAGTAATTTCTTCAAATAGAAAGCGCTAAAACGAAAGCCTACCTTTGGGTTTGAAAAGGTATGCAACTGGTATTGGGTACCAATATCTGGGGCTACTTTTCTTGCCGTTTTAGGGATCATTTGAAGGGCACCCACCGCGTTCGTATAAGAAATAGCCGAGGGTTTATACCGGCTTTCTTGACGCATGATCGACCACATAAAGTAATCCGGTATATCAAATTCTGCAGATACGTGTTGAACAACATCTTTGTAGGCGCGCGGATAAGCCATCACCATATTGCGCTCATTCTTGACCGGGAAGTTTGGCATCGCCGAAATTGAACCCGCAGCGGCCCTCCACATTTTATTGAAATCCTCGACAAACCAGCCCAAAGCATGAATAAAATTTTTCTTTTTTGATGGCGATATAGTGACGAGCAATCCCTCTCGAATTGGTTCCAAGGTTTCTCTGGCCAGCTGTTTTTCGTCGAGCTTGACGAGTTCTTTAACCCGCTTCCATTCTTTTTGCATGGCCGCGCTGGTCTTCTTAAATCGATAGACTTGGGGATCTACACGCGGACTGTCATCGACCACCTTTTCTCTTTTGGGCCACCAAACTTGCGAGGCCTTAGCGCTCTTTCCCTCGATTCGGTTTCGAAGTTGTTCGGCCAACATCCCATAATAGGTCAAGGCGTATTTCCCTCGAATACGGGTAAGGGTCTTCATCGCCGCCTCTTTGTTTCCCTTTTCGTGAAGCGCTACCGCTTTCCAATAGAGCGCTTTCCCAGCCACCAAGGCATTGCCAAAAGACTGCATATCATTCCAAACGGCGATGGCTTTATCCCATTGTTTTTCGCGCATGTAAGTCCATCCCAAAAACCCATAGATGAAGGATGCTTTTCTGCCTCGCTTTCCATATTTTTTAACAAAGGCACGCAAACCTTTTATCGCTTTTTTATTGTCTCGCGCGTCGTAGGGCAACCAGCCTCGATAGTAATAAATGGCCGGAACCTTGGTGCCGCTCGGGAAGTTCTTTTCATAGATCCGAAAGACCTTAAACGCTTCTTCGTAGTTATTTTGCTTCATCAACGCGC
This sequence comes from Myxococcales bacterium, assembly GCA_026988815.1. Taxonomy (GTDB): domain Bacteria; phylum Myxococcota_A; class Bradymonadia; order Bradymonadales; family Bradymonadaceae; genus CALJNB01. The sequence continues at coordinate 1,104 of JALSKP010000495.1, forward strand.
GTGCCCAATACCAGGTCGCGCGCTCTTTGTAAGCACTTTTACCATTCGCCAGGGCTTTAAAAATAGCCTCGGATTCTTTGGCTCTATCGCGCAACTTGCGAAGTCCAATCACGCCCAGATTCCACATCGATGCCGCCCGATATTTCTTGATACTCTTTAGTATTTCAAACTCAGATCGTGCCTCGGAATATGCCCAGCCTTTCATCAAACGATTCGCGCGTCGAAAACGTTCGGCGTCGGAGAGCTCAGATAAGGAAATCGACAACCCCTTACGGCGAGTCGGTTCTTCGGTTGGGAAATTGATGAAGAGGTTTTTGGCGATCTTCTTTCGTCTCCCCTTTTGCACGTCCGCTAAGTCATGGGAAAGACGAAGGGCTCTTGCGCTAAAGTGCCAACGATTGGCGCGTTTCCAACTTGAAAGGCGAAGTTTGGCGATGACCGATTTAATTTCTTTGCGAGCAATCCCGATATCACCGATGAGCATGAGCAGCTCAACCCTTTCTATACGGGCCCGAATCGCATCGTTTGCACTGGGCGTTTTTTTTGAAAAGGCCAATAGATAATCGCAGGATTGGCGAACTCTTTGGGTGCGCATGGATGCATCGGCCAGGAGGTTAAGGCGAACATCATCACTATAGGTGAGCGGCTTTAAGGTTTTTGCGATCGTGTAGGCTTTTTCTGGCTGTTCATCTAAGAGCATTTTTGCTTTGATGAAAAGGGTGTAATTTTCGTCCTTTGGAACGACGTCGGCGTAAGCCGGAGTCCAGAAAAATAGAGTCAGAGATAGAAAAAAAAGGTCCAGTATTTTCATTACCATCCTTGGTAAAGAGAGCGTGCGTTCTAAGAAAGCCGGTGCACTTTGTAGGCGAATTCTGGGGAGGGGTATTCAAACTTCAGCATTTTTTGAATCGCAAAGGCACAGAGATTATAATCGCCTGGGGCGACTTCGCCTAAGGTTGAAATCGCGAGATCGGTGAAAATTTCTTTTGAGATTTTCTCGATATCTTCTTCACTCCATTCGTCGTAAAGGGCTTCGACTTTCTCTCGTAAATGGGCGTCGTAGAGTCCTTGGAGGATATCTTCCATCATTCTAGAATCGGTCATCGCCCCGCGATGGATCATAGGCATCAACAAGGTTGCATTGAAGTCGAGCACCGCTGTGCACCAGTCAAAAAAGGCGTCTAGAAAAGGTTCTAAACCCGTATCACCAACGGCACGCAAAACGAAATAACACGTCCCCAAAAGAGAAACGACAAAATCCTGCGCACTGCTTTTACTAAGCGAGTTTACTATTAATTCAAAAGCATCTTCGTCATCCTCAACTTCTCTCCATCGTTTTTTAGGGAAATAGGCTTTCGTATAGCTTTCCAAATCGGGACGGGTGGATGCACTTAAAAGCGATTTCCATACCTGACTTTGAGATTGAGAAATACGATTTACGTGAAAGCGGATGCCTGATTTTTCACGAAACCATTCAAAGGTTTGAGGAAGTTCATCGGCAGAAATAAGCGACACCATTGAACGTAAGTGTTCGAGGTCCTTATCGTCAATTTTATGCCGTCTTTTTATCCCGAGTTTGAGAATCATCTCTTCGTAGAAAATATTTCGATCATTGTTCAACGAGGTAAGATCGTCTGTGGGAAACAATTTGAGCAGAATTCTAGCTTGGCCAAAATGGGCTTCATTGAATTTCTTTTCGACCAGGGAAAGAAGGCGACGCATGATCGTTTCAACTTCCGGCCCCACCGATCCACGGCTCATCAGATGATCCCGCACCAAAAAAAGGTTCGACATATCAAGCTGAATGTCGGGAGCAAGCGAATCGTTGGCAACCAAAATTTCCAAAAATCGACGGCCGGCCAATAAAGTTGCTGGCGAATCAATGCGGTTTGAGGCCACAAATTCGGCCTCGCTATCCTCGCCGATGCTAATCGGAATTTCGTGAGTATCCACTGGCGAATTCGATTGAGCATGGCGCTGAATTTCCTCCGCACTCATTTCTTCGGTCTTATGTTCAGAGCGTTTTGCCGCCTCAGCCTCCTCTTCCTCAACTGATAGGATTTCAAAGGCCTCGTCTTCTCGGAAATCTTTCACCTGTAGATCGTGCTCCAAACTCATGAAGCTATTCCTTTGTCCTCCTGGCGGCGGAGGCGGCGACATACCCGGGGAGTATAAATCAACCAAGGGCTCTCTCAATTCGCTCGAAAAAGCATCCAACATGGTTCGTCGTAAGATTCCAACTACAAATAGGAGGAGCGGATCGTGATCGGGACACGCTTTTAACTGAGCTTCAATCTCCTCTGATGTTTGATCCAGGAGATGATCGAGGTAACTGCCCTCAAAAGGAACGCTTTCGACAACTTCAGGTCCCTTCAAAAATTTCAGTAAACGTTTAAACATAGATAAAACACAAATTCTCGTAATTAGGCTGATAGCCTACCTTTCGCTTGTCGATACTCAAGATCAAATCGCAAATTTTGCGAAATAGTTGGGCTCGGTTTCGACTCGATTTCTATGCTTTGGATCCTCCCAAACGGCCAGGCGAGGCATCTTATCGAAGGTAGCGAATCAAATACGCCCATGACCATCCCGACACCGGGGATGAACACCTTTCATCGGCGCCCACCAGCATTAAAAAATAACTTCCCTTTTTATCCTCAAGCTCCCAATCAATCAGGGCTTTAAAACGCCCCTCTTTCACCGGATAACACGCAACTTTCCAATCACTTTCATCCACCGCTTTTTTATGAATCGCCACATAGGGATAATCCCCGAAATATTCGCCCTCCAAAACACGCGCCTCGGTATCAAACTCAATCTCAATATCCTCGCTCAATACGATTCCCTGATGTGCGAATGCATTCCTTGATAAAGGAGAATAATTGACCTTCTTGCAGGATGCGCGATGGCCGTTTTGGCTCTCATATTTTGTATCGGGAACGGCAAATCCAAACCCTCGATTCACTCGTGGTTCAGCGAACTGCACGGGAAGCGTTCGGCGGGATTGATCCAATAAGGAAAAGTGTAAATGAGGGGAAATAGAATATCCCGTCGTTCCACATAATCCAATAAGATCGCCCGCGCAGACATTGTCGCCCTCTTCCACCAAAGCGCCTAAATGTTGAAGATGACCGTACTCAGAAAACGTGCCATCCCCATGATCGATGGTGATATAATTGGCCAAGTCCGTACAAGAAGAGTCACTGCATCCTTCATCAGAATCCTCCTTCACGGTGAGCACTTTGCCACTTCGAGAGGCGGCAATGGGATCGCCGGAGTCACAAGAAAAATCAATCGCGTAGGCCTCATCGCCTTTGTGCGAATAGAGGCCATGAAACCCCTGGGTGACCGTCGTCGAAAAACCGTGACGGAAAGGGATATGATGAACCGGTGCTTTACTCGGCGAGCAGTAGCGGTCTGCGTCCAAGAAGGCGCCCGAAAGACACACCGGAGATGCATATCGGCTGCACCCCGGGATGAAGAGTAATGTTAAAATAAAGAAGGTACGCAATCTTTTATCCCAAAGAAAAAGCCCCGTAAAAACGAGGCTCCATTGAAGAGAAAGGGGAATTAAGCTCCGCCGTATCCTGCTCCGCCTGGTGTGCCCTGCTCCCATGTTTGGTTGAGCGCTTCCTGAACAAAGTAAGGTCCAACATAAACCATGTGAAGGAGGAAAAGAATCAAACCGTCAAACTGAGGTTTAACGCCCCATGCGGTTTGCAATTCAACAACTGAATTACAAATACGCCAGTTAAGCCAGATGCCCCACATGCCACATGTTACAAGTGAAAGAACAATTTCCTTTGTAGGATTGTACTCTTCACGACCCAAACCAGCGTTGAGTTCCTTCATTACTGTCATCATTTGGATGATGAGATAAATTCCGCATGTTACCAAAGATAACACAGCTACCATTATTGAATTCCGTACTTCGCCACGTTGCATAAAAAGCTCCTTTAAAAAATAATTCATGTTGAGTATAAATAAATTACGCATCCAAAGGCCAATGGTCAACGCTCTTCTGTGATTTCGATGGGTATGGTACTAGTTCTATGAGATTCTGACCGAGAATCGACCCGAAGATAGAGCTTTGAACGCAAAAGAACGGAAAAGAACGGAAAAATGCATGGTCAATGCGATCGCTAAAGTTGAAAAGAATGCCAAAATGGCAATGCTTTGTCTCCTTCTCCTGCCCAGCTGCATCAGTTCTCCCAGCGATCCCATTGCATTCGGCGAGCTTTGCGAACCTTCCACTGACAAATGCCCCAATACGGTACTCTTTACACGCGATTCTGTAGGACGCAATCAACTCGACTATACCTTAGAAAACCTTGGGCCCGATCCCGTTAGCGTTGAAGTTCTTGCGCTAAGCCAGGAGGTGAGTTCCTTGGATCTGACTAGCGTCGATCCCGATCTTATCATTGCACGACAAACCCACAGCCTGATACAATCGACCGCAAAGATAGGTAATCGTATCACACCGAAACTTCTCGGTACCCGAGACGCCTTTCGCCTTTTTATTCTGTGCAAAGATGAGAATCCTACCTGTAATATCAAAGTCGATTATGTATTTGAAAGCGTCCCCGTGGAATGTTTCGACGATAATGATTGTTCATCGGGCCGTTTATGTAACGTGCCGGTCGGTCATTGTGTGGAGTGTCTGAGCGCTGAGGATTGCAACGATGATCAAAGTTGCGACGCGCTCCAAAACACGTGCACACCAGAAGACGCCACGCCCTCGTGCTCAACATCACCGGATGGTCCAAGCTTTCTTTTCCTTATGATCTTCGTCTTCCTATTCTTTGGATGGCGACGCGGAAGAGCAACGACTGGAACCCCACTTTTGCTTACCCTCTTTTTCGTTCTCTTTCTCGCCACCTTTTCCTCATCTGCCTTTGCCCTCCCCCCGCCAACACCTGCGATTTCGGTAGGCGGTGGTGTACGTTATTTTCTAGGCGATCTTGGAAACGATACCCAACGTGGCATCGGCCTCCATATCGCTCAAGAATTGAGGTGGAGGTACGTTGGGGCTTTTGTGCTCTTGGGAACAAGTTTCTACCAAACCACCCAAGACCCACCTCCCTTTAGCCGGGGGCTAGGAACCTATACCGCCGCGATTGGTCCGCGATTCTTTTTGGCTTTCGGAAAAAACGAGCTGGCCCTAAGCGCGGATATACGAAGAATCGGATTCTTAAGTAACAGCTTGGTCAGGGTAACCGGATTGGAAAATGATTTTACCGCAGCCGCCTTCGGGCTTGGATATCGCTATCATTTTGAAAAGGTAGAAATAAAATTGGACGCCTCAGTGGCGCCCTTCTTTAGTCTACCGGGTTCGGTATTATCCTTTGATATTTCTATCGGATTTAATGCAAATTAGCTTATAGATATTTTGCAGGATTCGCTTTGAATTTATCAACGCATCCACCACAACAAAAGTAGTATGTTTTACCATCAAGATCGGCCTTGGGGCTATCGTTGGCAACGGTGAAGAGCTTTCCAGTTACGGGGCATTTAGTAACTTCGCCTACTTGTCGGGTCCCGTCATTAGGCAAAGCGCTTGATGCGCTCTCCGATGAACTTGCGGGCTTAGCGTTCAAGTACTTCGCAGGATCTGCTTTGAATTTATCAACGCAGCCCTTACAACAAAAGTAGTATGTTTTACCATCAATTTCAGCTTTTGGAGAATCGGCGCTAATCGTAAATGCAGAATTTGTAACGGGGCACATCGTGACGTCGCCGATTTGAGCTGCTCCGTCATTGGGCTTCATGTTCGCCGCACTCTCTGGAGAGATTTCAGGCTTCTTGTGCTTATCGCACTTCGCGCCATCTTTGTGACCTTTGCATTTTTCCTTATCACACTTTCCGTCGCACTTTTTACTTTCCGACTCCGTCACCGGCTTATCCGCTTTCGTGGATTTTCCGCCACACGCGTTGAGTGCGAAAATAGAAAAACAAAGAACGAGAAATTGAATGGATGATTTAAACGACATTGATACTCCTTAAAGATCGATAATAATTGTTTCAACCGATCTAGCGGTTATCATAGTTCATCGAAGGGTTCAAGATATTATGGTTTCTAAGAAATAGGAGGTCATGGTAGGAAGGATACCCAAAACGGAGATCGGAATGGATAAGGTTAACAATCTACTTTTTCTATGTGTCGCAAATTCGGCACGCTCTCAAATGGCAGAAGGCTTGGCGCGTCATATTTTTGGAGACGCCCTCCTCGTTCAATCTGCAGGTTCTGCCCCTTCAAGGGTCAATCCTTATGCCATAAAAGCAATGGCCGAACTCGGAATCAGCCTGGAAAGCCATCGTTCTAAGTCGGTTCAAGATATCGATCCCCAAAGTGTCGATCTGGTGATCACCCTTTGCGCCGAAGAAGTGTGTCCCCTTTTTCTCTCTGATGCCCAGCGTCTTCATTGGCCCCTGCAAGATCCCGATAGAAAAAATGAAACGCTTAGCGAAGAAGAGCGATTAACGCATTTCCGAACAACACGGGATGAAATCGAAGAAAGACTCGAGGCACTCAAAGAAAAAATGAATTTATAGACCTTCCGAATCGGTCCAGACCTGTGCTTCAACGTGGGCAACCTCTTCCGCTTCAGCCTTCTTTTTTAAATCCAATTTAATATCATCAGTTACTTTATAGGCATTTTCGATAGCGATTTCTAAAGTATCTTTTCGCTGCCCTTCTTTACCTTTGAAAGATTCAAAAACGTAAACCAGATTACCAGATCCGGAGACTTCCGATCGTGCGATATTGCTCAGCACCATCGCATTAAGAATTTTTTCCGCCTTTTCGATCGAAAGATTTCCCTCCAGCGATAACTCGGCAATGGAAAGAAACCCTGCCTTTTTCTGGGCCAATGATAAACAAATTCGCTCACCGTTTTGCTGAATTTTTTCTGCATTTCCTTTGGGTTTCTTGAACGCTTTATATGCGCCATACGCAAATACTAAAGCTCCAAAAATACAAATAATTGAGGCTCCGATAGAACCTGGAGACTCAAAGCCTTTTGAAAAACCAACAGTGAGGAGGGCCAAGGAAACCCCCGACGCGAAAAACGACATCGATCCTAAACATCCCCTCAACAGCGGGTTGGAAATGAGCTGGTTATTCTTCGGTGATGGGGTTGAGGTCATATCTTAAGATACCTTATCTGAGTTCGAAAAGTAAAGAACTCAAGCTAGTGTGATCATTTTCGGAGGATTTCAAAATCTTTAAATTTTCGTTCCCAATGCTCCGCGTGAGGACGAGTTTGACTGAATCCCCCGATCTAGATCACACAAAACTCAAGCTAAAGCTTGTTCGAGATCGGCCAGAAGATCGTCGATATCCTCAATGCCCACCGAGAGACGAACCAAGGCGTCCGAGATACCCAATTCAGCCCGAATCTCGGCAGGTACAGAGGCGTGGGTCATAATGGCAGGATGCTCGATTAAACTCTCTACACCGCCCAAACTTTCGGCGAGGGCAAAGATTTTAACTTTTTCCAACATCGTACGCGCGACCGGTAAACCACCTTTTACGAAAAAAGTAATCATACCACCAAAACCCGACATTTGTTCTTTTGCGATCTCATGCTGAGGATGGGACTCAAGTCCAGGGTAAACCACCCGTTCTACTTTTGGATGCTCTTCCAACCATTTCGCAATTCGCATTGCGCTTTTTCCGTGCTGTCGCATGCGTACATGTAATGTTTTGATACCACGCATGACAAGCCAACAATCCCAAGGACCGGGAACCGCCCCAATCGAATTTTGTAAAAAATGCAACTTTTCGGCGATCTCTTCATTGTTCGTCACAACAATTCCGCCAACCACGTCAGAGTGACCGTTGATATATTTTGTAGTCGAATGCATGACAATATCAGCGCCCAAGACAAGCGGGTTTTGGAAGTAAGGCGACATAAAAGTATTGTCGACGACAACCAACAAATTGTGCTTTTTCGCAATTTCGCAAACCGCTTTAATATCCGAAATTTTGAGCAAAGGATTGGTCGGCGACTCCAGCCATATCATTTCCGTTTTATCCGTTATTGCGTTTTTCACGTTTTCAAGATTCGTGAAATCGACAAAGGAAAATTCGAAATTTCTATCCGCTAAAACTTTCGTGAACAGACGATAGGTTCCGCCGTAAATATCATCACCCGAAATCACATGAGCGCCAGGGCTGAGGGTGTGAAGAATAGTCGTCTGAGCGGCACAACCTGATGAAAAAGAAATGCCGTAGTCTCCCTTTTCAAGGCTAGCCACACAATCCTCAAACGCATGTCGCGTTGGATTCTGCGTGCGTGAGTATTCATAACCCGTATGCTCGCCGGGGCTTTTTTGAACGTAGGTCGAGGTTTGATAAATCGGGGTCATGATGGCCCCCGTAATCGGCTCTGGCTCTTGTCCTGCGTGAATAGCACGCGTACCGAATCCGAATTTTTTATAGGAAAGATCTTTATTATGCATGGTTATTTCTCATAGTTCGCCTCTGATCTTGAGGGATCAGAAATGCTGGTGATTCAATGTGGGCTTAAAACTTTAGAGCAGCGCTTACTGACGCAGTCCAAACATTAAAAGATTGGACGCGAAATCTGGATCCGTTTCCATCATAGGTCGGATTGAAAACGGGGTTCTTTTCTTTCTCAGCATCGGCGCCTGAAAGATCAACGGTTGAGTCGGGAGACTCCTCTAGGTTATTATCCAAATCTTTACCCGTACGCGCGTTGGTAATGAAATGATCTTGGTGATGGGTTAAAGACACGCCACCTCGAAGTTGAAAATATTTTGAAGGCTGGGCCGTGAAGCCGATCTTTCCGGCAAAACTACCATAGCTTTCGGTGGTCGTAATCCCATCAAAATTGAAAGAAGGATCACTTTGTGCGTTCGACAGGTCGTAAAGGGGATTGGGTTTTCCACCGCGCAAAGGTGCGTTTGAAGGTTGTTGAGCAATCCAACCACATTCTGGAGAAGCGCCGCCTGCTTGAACTTCGCTTAAACGTTTTCCATTACAAGAGTTGTTTGCAAAGGCATCGAAAAGTGGTGAGTAATCGCGACCGTCACTTGTATAACCAAAACGAAATTGCACATCGAAGGTGTATTTGATCCCTTTAAGCGGTTCTTCGAAAGGAATAAATTCAGTACCAATGGTGATATCGCCGCGTTGAGGAGCTTGCTTAAATACCTGACCACTATTGGCAGGATCGACATCAAGAATAGGAGAATCCGTGGCGGCCAAAGGAAGATAATATTGTAAACCGAAATAGGGTTCTATCCAATCAAACTTCTTCGAAGAGGCCACTTTCCAATGCAACTCGTGCATGCCCTCGCCAACCGAGTCATTACCGGCACGTCGAACAGGAGAAATAGGCATGCGATAATCCATTCCAATTAAAAGCGTTGCTTTGGTATCATCACGCTCATCGTTAAAGGGCGCCCAAGCCAAACCGATCGTAGGATCGGAAAACCCGCTACGCTTGTATTCAGTTGTGGTGCTCGATAAATCGAAAAATTTATAGGTTGAAAAATTCGCCGAGCTATCCGCAGAAATTCTCGCCGATGAAGGTGCGATTGAAGAGTTCGCCTCATCTACACCATCGGCATAACGATACTTATGAGAGTCGATAAGAACGTAGGGAACACGAATCTGAAATTGTAAATCTTTATACAATCCAAATTTCAATGCGAAATCCAAGGTCAATTTAGTCGAGTCAACTTGGGTTTCCAAGTTGTCGATAATCTGTGGCTCAGCACAACGTTCCGGATCGATAGAAAGACGAGGATTGTTCGCCTCAAAATCTGTTGCCGCTGCGCCGACAAGGTCTGATGCTGAAGGAACACACACGCCTTCCCTCGTAACAACCGCACTTCCAAACTCGGCGATTAAATTCGGTTCTAAAATAAAATCGAATCCATCAAAGGTTTCGTCGACGAGATCATCAAAATCATCCGCCGCGTCCGCTAGATCTGTAAACTCCGCCGCAAACGCGGGCGTAGAAAGCATTGAAGTTATCACTAAAATGGAAAGGATATGATGCCGTGAAAGCATGACTATACTCCGGATAATTGATGCTCTTTGGTATCAATTCGAGCGGATTGATGTCAAGCGAAGGTTTAGATTGCTACCATCGGCCGCGACGAACTCGTGTGATCATTTTCTGAGGAATGGAAAGTGAATTGTAGCCCCGCTGCCGGGATAAAGGCGCGCCCCTCTGTGGTGCGCGAAGCCTGCCCTCGGGGTACGCCCGTTGATCCTTATTTACTCCTTATTTACAAACGATCGACGGGTATACCCGAGCACAGCGGGTTACCCCTACAAAGAAAGAAAATACCTCAGAAACGGATCACACGAACGACGTCGTCCAGAAGGTCGCCGAGGACGCTAAACATCATTCGAATAAACCTAATAATCGGTTATGTTTTTTATAATAGACCAAAACAAAAACCCAGAGTAATTTCCTTCTAAGAGAACGAGTTGACATACACCCAGTCTTGGGCGTAACCATTCAGCCACGGACTTGAGTCAGGAAATGGAATTTTATGTTATACATCTATATAGCTTCACTTCTTTTCGGCGGCCTCTTCGTTGGCCTCTCCGTCCTCTCCGGTTTGGGCGATTCCGATATCGATCTCGATAAAGAGATCGACTTTGACCACGATGTGGATTTCGATCACGAGGTGGAACTTGATTTCGACCACGACATGGATCTTGACCACGACATGGATCTTGACCACGACATGGATCTTGACCACGATTTCGACGCAGGAGTGGGCGCAGCGGATATCGAAATTCATCGACATCGAAAAAAATATACACCTTATCTTAGCTTTAAGTTTTATACCTTTATCAGTGCCTTCTTCGGACTCACAGGCGTGGTACTCACCTTGCTGCAAATGGGAACCATCACCTCGCTTGTTGCCTCGGTTATCATGGGCGCCATCGCCGGCTTCGGGATCACCCTATCGCTACACCTGGCCGACAGTTCAGTTGCCGGACAAGTCAGCGCACAAGCCTATCGTGGCTCCAGCGCAACTGTTGTTCTCCCCCTAAAAAACGGGGAAACCGGAAAGGTTAAATTTAGATTTAAAGGGCAGCTCGTCGAAATGCGAGCCGTACCTTACGATGCCGAAGACGGGGTTGTTCTCGACTTCGGCGAATCATGTTTTGTAATCGATGTGAAAGACGGCATTGCGCAGGTCATTCACGCCGAAAAATTGGAAAAGCATTCTACATAGGAGAAAGCTATGAACGAATTATTGGGAGCAGGCATTGTTGGAATCGTCATTGTGGCGGCCGTTGCCCTGTTGATATTTTTTATCTTCTTAAAGTCGCACCTCTACATCGTGCGACCGAGCGAAGTACTCATCTTGTCCGGGCGAGATAATAAACTGCCCGACGGATCAATTGTAGGATACCGCGCTATTTTCGGCGGATGGGCCTTTCGTTGGCCCCTTTTAGAAACCGTGACGAAGATGGATTTACGTCTCTTCCCCGTAAGAATTGACACACGTGGTGCCTATTCAAAGGGCGGCATTCCACTCAATGTACACGCGATCGCAAACGTAAAAATTTCAAGTGATCCCAATAAAGTTCATAACGCTATCGAACGCTTTCTTGGACGCGGACGCGCCGAAATGATCCGCGTCGCCCAAGAAACATTGGAGGGAAACCTTCGCGGGGTACTAGCCACCCTTACCCCAGAACAAGTGAACGAGAACCGACTCCTCTTTGTTGAAGAATTGGTGAACGACTCTGGGCCCGATTTGGAAAAACTAGGCCTCCATCTTGATACCTTAAAAATTCAGAACGTCTCCGACGATCGTGATTATCTGGACTCCCTTGGTCGTACACGTATCGCCGAGATCCTAAAGGTTGCCGAAGTTTCCGAGTCTACCGCATCCAAACAAGCTGAAGAAGTTGAAGCAGAGGCCAGCGGCCGTGGCGAAATCGCCAAGAAAAATGCCCAAGCTCAAATTCAAAAACTTCGAAACGAACTACGTGAATACATGGCCGAACTTGAGCTCAAAGCCAAGTCAGAAGAGGAACGTGCCTCCGCCAAAGCACTCGCCGCGCGCGCTGAAGCCGAACAAGAATTACAGCATGTGAGAACCGAACTTGAAAAACTTCGTCTGCAAGCCGATGTCGTTATTCCTGCTGAGGCCAACAAAGTCGCACGAGAATTAATCGCCGCCGGTGAAGCTGCAAAGATTGCCGAAGACGGTCGTGCCATGGCCGAAGTTCTCCAAATGATGGGACAAATCTGGAAGAAAGCCGGACCGGCTGCAAACGATGTCTTCGTCATTCAACAACTCGAAAGAATCATGCGACAGGTCGCCCAAGCTGCACGTGAAATTGAAGTCCAAGAAGTCGCCCTCATCGATAGTGGATCTGGAACCGCCCTACCCAATTATGTGGCCTCCTTCCCAAAAATTGTCGGAAGCATTTTCACCGAGATTCGCGACATCGTCGGTATCGATATTGGCGGCGCGCTAACCGGGCGAGGAATCCCAGCCTTGGCAAGTCACGCGAGCTCGACGCCTTCATCAGCACCTCAAGGTTCGGGCGGCAACGCCATCGGTGAAAAAAGAAACCCCGTCATCACGGGCGTGAATTCATCCCTGTCCTCACCAACCCTAAGACAAGATTTGGTCGCAAAACTGAACGCACCGAAAAAAGCCAGAACACAGCAATTACCGGCTGCCGTTAAACCATCAAACAATTCAGAGGAAGTATAATGGAACTCATCATCGCATTAGTTGTTATCGGATTTATCATGCTGCTCGTTGGCTTTAGCGTCGTCAGCAATCTGATCGAAATCTGTGAACCCAACGAAGTCCTCGTATTCAGCGGAATGGGAACGGGACGCCGTGGTTATCTTTTCCGACACGCGGGAAGGAAGGTACGTCTACCGCTTTTCCAAGCCGTCGATCGCATTGACGTGACCAATATGGTTATTGAAATCAACGTCACCAATGCCTACTCAAAGGGTGGGATCCCCCTCACACTCAAAGGTATCGCGAACGTAAAAATAGGCGCCCAAGAACCCCTTATTTCTAACGCCACTGAACGCTTCTTAGGAATGGCAAGAGCCCAAATCCAACAGATCGCAAAGGAAACCTTGGAAGGAAATACACGCGGTGTTCTGGCCACCCTCACCCCCGAAGAAGTCAACGACGATCGCTTGAAATTCGCGCGCTCACTTCTCGACGAAGCCGAGCACGATCTCACCAAATTGGGACTGATCCTTGATAACTTAAAAATTCAACACGTCAGTGATGACCAAGGTTATATGGAGTCCATCGGACGTCAGCAAACCGCCTCTCTTTTGATGCGTTCTCGCGTTGCCGAGGCGGCTAATCGAGCCGAGGCGGCAGTCATCGACGCGGATAACCAACTCAAAAAA
>JALSKP010000496.1 GCA_026988815.1 Myxococcales bacterium
CAAAAATCCCCTCGAATACCACAAGGACACAATGAATGGTCATACTAGAATCCCACCGTTTTTGATCACACTAATCCGAGCCTTTTAAACGGAGTTATCACCCCACTGGCCTTGACGAAATGTACACCCACGATTTATACAGATTAAAACACAATCGTTTGGAGTCCATGTGTCTGATCCTTTTGAGCTCTTAGAAAACCGAATCAAAAAAGTGATCTCCGGAACCGGGGATTTCGCTGGTTTGCACTATTTTTGCCAGCTCGGAACCCAACAAGATGATCGTGGTATCACCACTTTGCAGCTCTCCGGATCTGGGAAAGCCCTATTGAGCTGGCGAGGAAATGCGGGGTCAGATATCTACACCTACGCCTTCGATCATGAAGAAATGAAAGACTTCTATCACCTTCTCAACGCCAACCCTTTTTGGCGACAAAAGCCTAAACGCCGCAACTCAAAGGGCGATGAAGTCAACGTACACATGAAAATTTCTGATAACGAGTCAGGTACCTACAACGGCGTTCAATTCTGGACGAACGATCTACCCGATTTTCCCGTTCTTGATACACTCATACACAGAATTGAAAAACTATTTAGTGTCATGAGCGAACAGGAAATCCCTAGCTATTTTCGCTAACCCACATCTCCTAACCATCACCTTTGACACGTATTGACGGAGCGCTGGCTCCCCTCCTAGACTCCCCTTTCCTAAAAAGACGATCCGAACGTGAATGAAGTTAAGCCACCCTGCGACGAAAAAAGATCCCGGCTCCGCGACCTGATCACTTTCGATCCCGCATCAAAAAAAGAGTGGTTCCATCGCCTGATCGTCGTCGTTCTCGCAGCCCTTGTCTTTCTTCCTTTCATCGGAAGTTTTGGTTTATGGGACCCATGGGAAACCCACTACGGTGAAGTCGCACGCCAGATCACAGAACGCAACGACTGGATAAGCACATGGTGGGGAAGCCATTGGGAAGATGCCAAAGGAAGTCACGAGGGAAACTACTTTTACTCTAAACCTATATTAATGATGTGGCTCATGGCGATGGGCATCTCGGTCTTCGGTATTTCAGAAATTGGAATACGCATAGGAATCGCCCTCATCAGTATCCTCGCCTTGGGTCTCATTTATACGATGGGCACGAAAGTATTTTCAAAACGTACTGGCGTGATTATGACTATCATTATCGGGACCTCCCCGATTTGGTTCTTCCTTTCCAGACAAGCGCAAACAGATATGCCTTTCGTGGGACTGATGACCATCGGCATGTGTTTTTTCATGTTAGGACTCTTTTCTAAAGACAGAAAATTACCCGCCGATAAATTTTCCTATGCGCTCAGTTTCGGTTGGATCTACCTAACCATCCTCCCCCAATTTACGCTGATTCTTGCGGGCCTTTCAAATTGGAGAGGTGCAGAAAACCCCATCATGGAGCGATTCGCCCAGTCTCCCATGCTTAGCAGCGTGGTCGGATTTATCAGTTTGGGACTCTCCGCTTTGCTCCTCTTTGGCGGGCTGTGGAAATTTAAAGACGACCCAAAAAACAGATTGCGAAGTGCACTGGCGGCTTTAGCCCTCATTGCATTGCCTTACCTGGCCTTGCTAATTGCGATTTTAACTTCCTCGGAACACCTCATAAAAGACCTCAATGGGTGGTATGCGTGGGGGCCCATCCAGGTCGGCCAGTACGCAATCATTCTTGGCCTAGGAACCTATCTCACCTTCGCACGACCGAACATAGAACGTAGGCGTCTTTACCTTTACGCCTTTTATATTTTCGTGGGATTGGCCACCCTTGCCAAGGGTCTACTCGGCTTCATGTTGCCTGGCGCGATCCTTTTCATCTATATTCTAACGACCCGTCGCTGGAAGGTCTTGAAGGAAGTAGAACTCCTCAATGGTATTGCGTTCTTCATCGCAGTCACCTTTCCCTGGTACGCGGCGATGTTGATTCGGCACGGTATGGCCTACTGGAACCGCTTCTTTGTACATGACCATTTCAAACGTCTTGCAAGCGGGGTGCACCAAATTGATACCGGAAGTTTTGAACATTTCGTAAAATGGTTGGGCTATGGTCTTTTTCCGTGGTCCGCTTTTATACCTGCCTTATTTGCCCGCGTTTTTGGCGGTGAAGCCTTACGTGAGGATGAACGAGAACAACACGCTACACTGATGATCGTCATTTGGATGGTCGTGGCCTTTACGCTTTTCACGTTATCGTCGACTAAATTTCAT
>JALSKP010000497.1 GCA_026988815.1 Myxococcales bacterium
AGGTAATTCCAATAGACTAGGTTGGTAAACCTGTAGACTTGTTGAGTTTAATCAAGGTCACCGAATTCGGTTTGCTGGTCTCGAAGGAAAGAACATCCATCGGACAAACGTCGATGCAAATACCGCAATGAATACATACGGAATTGGAGTTATCAAAAGGCTGCATATTCTTAGCAAACGCCATCACATCGATGCCAACTTGGCAGTATTTCGAACATTGGGTACATTGGATGCAATGGTCATTGGAGACGATTTTCAACCGACCGTACCACTTTGCAAGCAGACCATTATAAGCCGCTAGAGGACACCAGTAACGACACCACACTTTTCCGCCAAAGAAGGGGTAAAGGGCAATCGGAATCACGGCCACCAACCAGAAATCAACGATGTAATTGTACGATTTCCACCACCAATTTGAACCGTCCATATTGTACCAACCGACCACAATGAGTCCGACGATAACGGAGGCGAAGAAAATTAAAACGCCTTGAAACTCCCAAGATTGTGAGCGAGGTCCTTTTGCAGAAAGATGACGCCATCTATCGCCGAGCGTTTCCGCCAAGCCACCACAGCCACAAATCCAAGTACAAAAACGCTTACCGTGCCAAAGCGAAAGAAGCGGAATACCGACCAAAGATCCAAGAAGTCCAGCCCCGACAAAGAATTTAAATAGCCAGCGAGGATCGCTTGGGTACCACCAAAAGAAAGTATTAAAGAAGAGTGGGAAAGGCTGATACAACCCATAAAATCGCCATGCATATTTAATATCCATCGCCTGAATACCAATAACGTTGACGAGAAGGAAAAATCCAACCTGAAACGAAATCAGGGAAATATATCGGTAGGTTTGATAGCGTTTATTACTGGCTTGAGAGCGCCATCGAATAAGTGCCTGGTAGCCAAAAACAATCATGATAAGCGTGTACAATCCAGAGTATAAATAACCCTGTTGAAACCCTTTATCGGCCAGAATGTTGGCCATCGCCGCATCACTAAACATCCATGAAAAGGGCATATACGCGACCGAAAAAATCGATGTGATACCGGCTTTATATTGTTCGGGCGTAATCAAATAATTGAAGGGAAACTGAACCCATTCTTTGCCAAAAGATTTCAATGCATAGAGAGAATAGACAAAGATAAAGCTCATAATCATGAACACCCATCTTTGCCAATTCCATGTATTGGCGAGTTCAATACCGACCTTATTAAAAAATGGAATAGGTAATTCTGCGCCGATCATCTCAAAGGCGGTGTCGTACTGAACCTCTACTTCTTCCTCCCCACCGATGAGGACCTTTGCGTGCTCTTTAGTAAACTCAGTGACGGCGGAACTCAAAATGATTTTGAGTTTACCGTCAGCTTCTAAGGCTCGGACTTTATCAATATTCCTTTTTTTCGGGTAAATAAACTCGTCGTTGATCGCAGACATCGTAACGTTATTCGTTTCAGCGAGCGCAATGACCGCTTCACATGCGACGTCTCCACCGCCGATGACGATAATATTTTGGTTCGAAAAATCGTCGGGATCAAGAAGCTTATGATGGATGCGGTCGGCGAATTCTTTTTCTCCCGGAACGTTTAATTTTCGAGGGTTTCCGGCCTTTCCCATACACAAAACAACAATGCGTGATTTGTATTCGGTCTCGTTGGTTTTAGTAACAAAGTTTCCTTTTTGCCCCTGTACGTCAACGACCCTTTCCTGTTCACGGATGTTCAATCCCTCGTCATCTCGAATCGCTCGCCAGTGCTGAAGAAGATCTTCTTTTTTACATTCTTCAAACCATACACGGCTCGTTTTTTCGAGGCTATCGGGTTCGGCGAGAAGGAGCTTTCCCTTCATCATCGTGACGAATGTATTTGCAAAGGCAGCAGCTTCGATGGTGATGTATTTTAGCCCCAAATCTTGGGCTCGAACAGAGGCTGCCAAACCGCTACTTCCACTTCCAACGATGAGAAGGTCGTACACATCATCAGATGTGCTCCCGCGCGAACTCTTTAAATCTGGTCCGATTCTGCTGATGAGATCGTGCCCCGCATTTAACCCCAGTTTGACCAATGGTGTGCCAGCAATTTCTCCAATCGCGTAGACCCCGTCAATGTTGGTTTCACTCTGTTCGTCCACCTCGGGAAGAATAGGATAAGATGGCCCTTTACGTTGGGTTTTGGTTAATTTTTGAATAAAGGATAATTGTGGACGCGCCATGAGCGAGGTCTCCAAATCAGAG
>JALSKP010000498.1 GCA_026988815.1 Myxococcales bacterium
CTCCTTATTGCGGTTCTGATTTTTGGAACGGAACTCAACGGCTCCAAGCGCTGGCTTAACCTGGGGGTGTTCAGTTTCCAGCCCTCTGAGCTCATGAAGCTCGGTGTTATCGTTTTTGCGGCCCGTTATTTTGACGATAAAGATAAATCGGACCCGTGGAGTTTATTCGACCTTTCGATTCCCTCGGCTATTGTTGGCGGGGGCGTTTTTCTTGTTTTACTCGAACCCGATTTGGGGACCTCCCTTGTTATTCTTGCCATTTATGCGTCGATGCTGCTCTTTGAACGTATCAAATTAACAGCGCTTCTGACGATCGCACTGGCGGGTATGCTCGCCTTACCGGTTGCGTGGAATTTCGGTTTAAAAGAATATCAAAAAGATCGCGTGGTCTCTTTTTTACGATTGGATGACGATGCTTACGGAAACTCGTGGCAGGTAAGTCAATCCCTTATCGCCTATGGTTCTGGCGGCGTTCTTGGGAAGGGGCACCTTCAAGGCACACAGATTCAGAAGGGTTTTGTTCCCGAGCATGAGAATGATTTTGTGTCCGCGAACTGGGGCGAAGAGCACGGATTTCTTGGCATGGTATTGATGCTTTCCTTGTATTTTCTCCTAATTTTTTGGGCACTGAGAATATCAAGTTACGCCAAAGATAGATTTGCGGCCCAGGTGGGCGTAGGGTTTGCGGCGATGGTCTTCTGGCACGTAACGGTGAATTTGGGGATGGTCCTTGGGGTGCTCCCTGTGGTGGGTTTAACGCTGCCTTTTATGAGTTCAGGCGGCACCGCCTTGATGACGCTAATGATTGGTGTAGGAATGGTATTTAGTGTGAGTTCGCGTTCAAAAAGTGATCTCAAAGAGTCACGTCGTTAACGGACAAATAACGATAGAATCGCTGAACGTTTAACGGCCCCATCAATCCGCTTGACCACTTGGCCATCGCGAAAGACCAGAAAGGTTGGCAATGTTCGTACACTGTAGGTCGCTGCGGTGAGAGGGCTTTTATCGACATCGATCATAGCAACCAGATGGGTGGGACTATGCGTTTCGGCAAGTTCAGCGACGATGGGAGTTAAGAGTTTGCTGGTTCCGCTCCACTTCGCCCAAAAACAGACGACCGAAGGTGTGGTTTGACGAAGGATTTCCTTCTCGAAATTGCTGTCAGTCGGTTGGATCAGTTTTGGTAATGCCATAATCGATTTTTGTTTTTTTGGATGGATTCGTCAAGACAGAATAGTCTTTATTCATCGATGTCCAGCCAGTATCCAAGAAGCGAGCTTTTTATTCTCTCCCTTTCATACGCGTAATTTTCTTGGAGAAGACACCACTCCAGAAAAACCTCATTCAATGTCGATCCAAAAACCTTCTTTATCCTATCTGGAGAGAAGAAACAAAAGGACCGGTGTTCGGCAATCCTTTGTTCTATAAAAAGACACGGTTCTGAGTTAGGGTTCTAGATATGGAAAAAGTTGAGATTCCAAAAAATTTGCTGACCTCGATTGAACGATGGACGCCCGACGACGGGCCGGTTATTCAATTGAAAAACGTCTGTCATGGCTTCGATGGCGTCGAGGTTCTTAAAGGGATTAATCTCGATATTTTTGTTGGCAAGACGACTGTTATCGTTGGGCAATCGGGATCTGGGAAATCTGTTCTTATGCGGGTGATCAACGGCTTACTAAAGCCAGACCAGGGGAGCGTTATCGTATTTGGGGAAAATGTTTGCGAGATGAACAAGCTTGAACTCCAAGCCTTACGCCGCCGCATGAGTACAATGTTTCAAAATTATGCTCTTTTTGATTCGATGACGGTCGTAGAAAATGTGTCTTTTCCGATCGTCCAAAATAAAGCATTGAAAGAAAAACAAGCGAATAAGGTGTCTCAAAAACTGCTTGAAGATCTTGGGTTAGGAGACGTGATTGACGCGTTTCCATCGGAGCTCTCTGGCGGAATGAAGAAACGTGTGGCGCTCGCTCGCACGATTGTTTCAAATCCAGAGGTCGTTCTTTTCGATGATCCCACAACAGGGTTGGACCCGGTGATGACCGAGTTCGTTGATAAAATGCTGCTTGATATATCGCGCAAGTACTCCCTTACAAGTGTTATCGTAAGTCATAATATGGCCTCCACATTTCGATTGGCCGATACCGTTGCTGTCCTCCACGATGGAGAAATCATTTCGGTCGCTCCGCCCAAGACCTTGCTCAAGTCGGAAGACCCTCGCGTC
>JALSKP010000499.1 GCA_026988815.1 Myxococcales bacterium
TTTCCGCTTTCATACGGCTTGACCTTGTAGAGTCGTTTAGAATGCACGCCCTCGGTCCTGCCTTTTTTATCGGTTTTGCAGCAATGGCCCTCACCCACAGTGTTGAACTTATCCAAAACAAGAGATTATCGGGAATACCAAAACAGGTTCGAAAATATGAAAATTGGGTTTGGATGGCTTTTGGTATTTCAGTCGTGATCTTTGGTGTTTGGCGCCTTATCGATCACCCTCATGGGTACTAATTTTAGGCCTAAGGAAAAAAATGCACGAAAACGAAACATTAATTGAAAACTTCTATAACGCTTTTGCGACACTCGACGCCCCAACGATGTTAGCCGCCTACCACGAGGACATCGAATTCTCAGACCCGGTTTTTCAATCCCTCAAAGGCGACCAAGCGGGTAAGATGTGGACCATGTTGTGCGCTCAAGCGAAAGATTTTGAACTAGAATTCCGAGACATCACCGCCGATGATAAAGTCGGATGTGCCCACTGGGAGGCCTCCTACACCTTTTCTCTAACTGGACGTCGCGTTCATAATGTTATCGATGCAAGCTTCCATTTCAAAGATGCAAAGATAGTCAAACACGAAGATAGTTTCGACTTTCGGAGGTGGTGCTCTATGGCTCTGGGACCGATGGGGATTTTATTGGGATGGACGCCCTTTCTGCAAAATAAAATTCGAAGAAGCGCAGAAGAAAATTTAATGAAATTCAAGGCGAAGTAAACCTAGCTTTACTTGACATTTCCTCCAAGCCTTCCTAGTCTCGCCGCTCAATTGGTCCAATTTTTGCGACCATTTTTTTAGCAACGCGATTGACGCGTTGCTCTGATGGAATTGCGGAAATCCCGCAAATGAATAAGGTGAATTCATGTCGGTTAGACTAAGACTCCAGCGCCACGGTGCAAAAAAGCGTCCTTTTTACCGCATAGTTGCGGCAGATCAACGCGCGCCCCGCGATGGTAAGTACATCGAACTTTTGGGAACATACGATCCCCTTCAAGATCCAGGACTCATTCGACTTAAGTCGGATCGTGTCGATTATTGGTTAGGCGTAGGTGCACAACCTAGCGACACAGTTCGCGCCCTAATCAAGCGATTGAAAAAGGGAGACGCTATCGATCTTTCGGCAGAAAATGCTGATAAAACAGCGTTATCTGCTCGTTTAGAATCTAAAAAGAAATCCATTTCTGATAACCGCGCAAAAGCAGCTCAAAAGCATGCAGAGGCGGCGAAAGAAGCAAAAGCAAAAGCTGCCGCAAAAGCAGAAGAAGCAAAAGCAAGTGAAGCAGCAAAGAAGGCCGAGGAAGCGCCCGCGACTGCTGAAGCTCCGGCCGCCGAAGCTGCACCTGAAGCCGCTCCGGAGAAAAAGGACGACGCTCCTGAAGAGAAGGGAGAATAGTAGATGACTGAAAATGCAAAACAATTTTCCGATCTTCTAGAATTTCTCGTTGAACCCTTGTTAGACACCAAAGATTTCACTGTTGAAGTCGAAGAAAAAGACAATGGCGATGGCGTTAAGATTTCTCTTGATGTGCCCGACGACCTACGTGGTCGAGTTATCGGAAAAGGCGGACGTATTGCTAAATCCCTACGTTCAATCCTAGAATCCTCCTCATTTTCAACGGGTCGAGTTTATCTCGATATCGTAGACTAATTCGCTCAACAGCGGACTCCCTATCAAATCTGATACACGCATTCGAATTGGAAAACTTGGACGCCCTCATGGCGTTAAGGGGGAAATGCGTTTGTGGCTCGATAACCCTATTTCAGATACCGTTCAAGAAGGTGTGTGGCTTTACACAAAGAAGGGGGAATTCGAAGTTCTCCATATTCGCCACAGTACAAAATTTAGCATCGTGACTTTAAACGAGGTCGATTCTAGAGAAGCATCTCAAGCTCTAACCAATCTCGATATCTCAGTATCGAGGGAGGATTTTCCTGAGCTTGAGGATGAGGATAGTTTCTATCAAATCGACCTCATTGGTCTTCCCGTTAAAGACACCTTAGGTGCCGATCTTGGTAGGATCCATACTTTCCTCGACGGACTGGAAACAGATGTGGTGGAAGTTAAATCCGGTGATAAGACGCTACTCATTCCGATGATCTCATCGGTTGTGATCTCCTTAACCCTCGAAGATGGCCTTCTCATCGAACCTCTCTCCACCTGGGCCGCAGAAGACGAGTAAAAATGACCTTTCGTGTAAAAGTCCTCACCTTATTT
>JALSKP010000500.1 GCA_026988815.1 Myxococcales bacterium
CCAGTATAGTAGTAGTGGTGTCCCGTTCCGAGCATTCCAGAAAGGAAGGTCAGTCCAACGATGACGTAGAGCCACTTCTCAATGACCTCACGATCGACACCGGTGAGTTTAATTAAAAGGTAGGAAAGTATACCACCCATGACGAGTTCCCAAACCCCTTCAACCCAAAGGTGGACGACCCACCAGCGTAAAAATGAATCTACGGCGATGTTATCAAAGTATACCATTCCGGGGAGGTAGAGGAGGGCGACAAAGATGAGTCCTGAGGTGAGTACCCACGCTGTCGTTGACGATTTTGCGCCTTTGATTTGGGTGAGGACGATGTTGACCAAGAAAACGATGACGTTGATAGCCACCAGGTAATCCAGGGGTCGGGGGATCTCTAAGAACTTTCGTCCCTCCCACCATTGAAAGTGAAAGCCGATGACGGCAACGACGCCGACGATTGCCCAACTCCCAAATTGGACGAGAGCCAATGGGTAGGAGAAGAGTTCTTGGTCAGCTTCTTCTGGAATGATGTAATAGGCAGCGCCCATGAAGCCAGAAAGAATCCAGACAACGAGCAAGTTCTTATGAACGGTGACGGCAACATTGAATGGAATCCATTCGTGTAATCCGTCATAGCCCATATGTGCAAAGCCCATAATGAACCCATATACGATTTGAAGGACGAGCAATAACATCGCGAGTGCGAAGAAGTAGTATGCTATTTTTTGCGATTTGAATTTCATTTTACTACTCCTCTAACTTGATAGCTGGTGCGGGTGGGAATCCATTCAGATCCATTTCTCCAACCCATTTTAGAAAGGCCACGATGGCCTCTTTTTCTTCATCCGAATAATTGTATTCGACCATGTGGCGACCGTTTGGCGCCCAGCCACCCTTAAAATTTAATACTGTTTTGATGTAGCCTGGACCCCGACGGGTATAGACCTTGGTAAGTTCAGGTGCGTAATAGGCGCCTTCTCCCATGAGTGTATGACAACCCATACAATTGGCCTCTTCCCAAAGAAGTTTCCCCGCGGCGACTTGGGGCGTCAGCTTGTCTGCGTGGGTGTTTTTGGGAATCCCGTTCATGAGGGAATCGATGGATAGCCCGAGAAAAATGATAGCGAACAACAGAGTGCCCGCGATAAAAAATATCTTTGCTTGTTTTTTGGATAACATAATCGCTCACGAATGATGATTCTAAAATTGAGTGATTCGAGTGCATTACAAAAAATATGCCAACCAAGAACGCTGATAGAGTCGTAAAAATGCGCGTCGGCAGGCGCAAAAAAAGCGTTTCGTTTTGAAGGGGCACCCTAACTTTCGCGTGTTATTTAGATCTTTTCTATTTCATTTTTGGACTCATGTTGGGTGGAGCGTCTCCGTTTGGGCGACGTTTTTTCAATAAAGGTTCGCGATGTCGGTGCAGGAAGTGAAAGCGCAAAAAGAGTTTTGGTATCCTCCTGGGGGGATTCTGATTTGGATGATTGTTCTCACTGAGCTTGTCACTTTCATCGCAGGTTTATCAGTCTATTTGTACGAACGCCGCTCCAGTCCAGACCTCTTCCATGCCTCTCAATCCTTGCTCGATCAAGAGGTGGGTGTCATCCTGACGCTGCTTCTTTTAAGTGGAGGTTATTTTGTAGCGCGATCCACGCAAGCCTTGGACGCAGACCAGAAAGAGAAAAGTGTTCGCTCGCTTTGGATGGGAATCGGTATGGGAGTGATTTTTTTAGGATTAAAAGGGTTCGATTATTTCGGTAAGTTTTCGGAGGGGTTGACCCTTCGTTATGATTCTTTTTTTTCCTACTATTGGTTGATAGGTGGTTTCCATTTTCTCCATGTTTTAACGGCCGTTATTTTACTGATTCTGATGAATTTTGCTATTAAGCGCGGAAGTATCGAGCGCGAAGACGTGATTGCTGGCGCCGTCTTTTGGCATCTATGTGACTTGATTTGGTTGTTCGTGTATCCAGTTTTCTATCTGTTGGGGCAGGCATGAAGAAGTATTCTAATTTACTATCTCTGGTCCTGCTTTGGAGTTTCACATTGCTTGGCTACTTTCTGGCTGAAGGCTCGGGTCCTTACGTGATGGCAGTGATTCTCACGCTCGCGATGATGAAAGTGAGCGTTTTGATGTTCTCATTTATGGACTTAAAAGAGGCCCATTTGGGCTGGATAGGCGGGATGGTGCTGCTTGTCGCAGGGAGTCTTCTTTTTTGGTTTGTGGGTCCTT
>JALSKP010000501.1 GCA_026988815.1 Myxococcales bacterium
CCATTGCTATCGCCGAAGCAGATGACAAAAAAACAACAGGTCTCGAAGAAGCACGACGCTTTTTTGAAGGCCTAAAAAAGTAAACACACCTACTACCTAAAGGAAGTTATGATCGATTCACAATGGGCTCCTTATTTCTATATCTACGGACTGGGGAGTATCGTTTTTTTTGGCGGTCTATTTATAGCCTGGCGAGCGGGAGCGATTCAATCCAAAAAGATAGTCTATCTGTTGTTGGGCGGTTTGGCGCTTTACGCGACCGGTCACGCACTCATGCAAGGCGTAGGTTCTCCCGGGGAAGCGATGGTGACAGGAAAAGCTGTGGGTCCAAAATTCATTGGAACCTGGCAGGATGCCTTGGTGGTCATCGTTTATTTCGTTGTCATTATTGGTATAGGTTCTTACTTTTCTAGATTCACCCGTTCGAGTTCAGATTTCTTTTTTGGAGGCCGTCGTTTTAAAGGCTGGCTGGTTGCGATGTCCTGCGTGGCAACGACCATTGGTTCTTATTCTTTTTTGAAATACTCAGCTGTTGCATTCAAATTCGGGTTCTCAAGCACCATGACCTATCTCAATGATTGGTTCTGGATGCCGCTTTGGATGTTGGTCTGGCTACCGATTATATATTACGGTCGCATTCGTTCTGTACCCGAATATTTTGAACGGCGCTTTGGCAGAAATGCGCGCAATATCGCAACGGTAATATTGTTAGTGTTTTTACTAGGTTATATCAGCATCAATTTTTTCACGCTCGGAAAAGCCATTAACACTTTGGCTGGATGGCCGGTCTTTTGGTCAGCCGCGATTGCTGCTGCGGTCACCTCGATGTATGTTGCAATGGGCGGTCAGACCTCGGTCATCATGACCGATCTTGCCCAAGCCGGATTATTACTCTTTGTTGGCATCGGTTTGTTTATAGCTGGCGTCTATCACCTCGGTGGTCTGGAGGCTTTTTGGAATGGATTTCCAGAAACCCATCGTCAGGGTTTAGCGGCGTTAAACACGCCGGCCTCTTTTCATACGATGGGTATTTTTTGGCAAGACGCCATGGCAGGTGGTATCGCATTTTACTTTATCAACCAAGGCGTGATGATGCGCTTTATGTCGGCACGCAATGTTCAAGAGGGTCGAAAGGCGATTGCTCTTGTCGTCCTTCTCGTCATGCCCCTTGCCGCACTTTCGGTGTCGGGCGCGGGTTGGATTGGTACGGCCATGGTCAAGGATGGGATGATTGATCCAATGGTTGATCCAGATCGTATTTTCATTGTCGTTGCGCAAGTCTTGTCCATGCCGGGCGTGTTTGGCTTAATCATGGCCGCACTCGTCGCGGCCCTTATGTCCACGGTGGACACCTTGGTCACCGCCTGTTCTGCGGTCATTGTAAACGACGTCTATCGCCCTTATTTTAATACAGACGGAGACGATAAAAAGGATTTACGTGTGGCTAGAATCGCGACGGTGGGATCCTCGGCGACGGCACTCTTATTGGTCCCCGCCTTCCAAAAGTTCGATACCATTTTTGAAGCGCATGCGGCCTTCGTTGCCGCCGTTGTTCCGCCGATGGCAGTCGCCTTGATTGTCGGTATTGTATGGCGACGCTACAGCCAAAAGGCGGCCGTAGCGACGATGCTTGGTGGAAGTCTAGCGATCGCAATTTCTATTTTCTTTCCCCATGTCATCGATGTTTTTGCCCAAGGGTCCGAAATGGGAGGCGAAGGATTTAAGGCACACAAGTATATGCGTGCCTTTTATGGGCTCTCCATATCGGGTCTTATCGCGCTCATTTCAGGCTTCGTTTTTAGGCAAGAAGACCTCAAAGAAAGCATCCTCGTTGCTGGTCCTGAACATCTGGCAAAAGCGGCCTTCAAGGGATCGACTCCCAAAGAAAGTGGCAAGGCGCTAACCTTAAAGCTCGTCATCGTGGATGAGGTTCTGCTCGAAGGCGGCGGAGACGGAGACGAGGTGATTGTCCATCTTCACGAAGACGATTTGCAAAACCTGGGCGCCGAAATTGGCGACTTGGTTTCTATCGCCGCACCTGGGTTTTGGCACGGCGGTTTACGTTCCGTTCACGGAAAGATCGCGTCCGCACAAGGGGATAAGGCGGGCGAATTGCATTTCCCAAAGGAGCTTGAGCGTTATGCCGGTTTTGATAAGTGCGATGAGGTCATCGTGACCTTAGAATTGTAAAAAAGGTTAACGAATACGTTGTCC
>JALSKP010000502.1 GCA_026988815.1 Myxococcales bacterium
TTCGCTCGAGACGAAAAATGTTACTTGAGCTCGGACAACGACGGATAAAATTCTTGGCAGGGAACTCACGCCTTCAAAATTTTGCAGGATACACCTCATGCTTTCGGTGGCACGAAAAGTCGCCCCAACTTGGTTAGAAGCGTATTCAAACCCTTCCGTGGACACGCTCCTCACCTGCATTGAACAGTATTTACAGGGCAAAGAATCGCTCGATATGGTTTACGCAAAAACAGATTCGCTCCAAGGCGAGTTACAGAACGGACCCGATGGCCGAGACGATGCATGGTTGGCTGGTAGTGCTGCTTCTTGTTGTGGGTGGGTTTGCTTTGGCGACGAAATCCTGATTCCCGGCGACTGGATAACCTGGGACGATGTGTATGAGCCAGACGATCCCGACTTATGGGACGGCGCCTTTTATGCCGCAGGATCTTACGCTAAGGGAATGCCGTGGATCAATTTGGTAAAGAAAAGTACCATGAGTTTTGGCTTTGGTATCTCGACCTTGCATTACCGGCTGCGTGGCAAGCGGCAAAAGAAAGATTTCCTTCTCTCAACGACTCGAAAAAGTAAAACTTGTCGAAAAAGTCATCGCTTGGCTAATCCGCGAAAAGCGAACTTTTTTTACCTTGTTTACAATGCATTTTTCAACCACCCGAGAATTGATTTTTGATCGCGTGATTTTAACAAAAGAAATATGTCCGTCTTTTTCAATCGTACCTTTTAGACTCACTTTTCCGCGCATTTTGGGAGCCCTATTCACAGCGCTATTATAACAACTAATAACCAAACGCGTATTGAGTTTGGCACGAATTTGAGAAGAAGAAAGCTTCTTTGAACTCCCTGATTTTTCGAAATCCACCGATGTTTGAAATTTGCGCGTACGCCCACTTTCTGAATAACGTGCAGAAGGACGGTAGGAAGATGAGGGATTCCAAAGCGACTTAGGAGGCGGTGGAAGAGGCGCTAGTTTTTGAATCTCAGGGTCCCTTTCAGCGATTTCCTCACCGACTTCGCCGAACTCAATATCGTTATAAACATAGTCATCATCGAGATTAACAGAATCCTTAAGTCCCTTTTTCCTCTTCTTTCCTCTCCTTTTTTTCCGCCTTTTTTTCCCCTTCTTCTGGGATATATTTTTCTGCGAAACGCCCTCTTCAATCTGCGCCTCATCGTTGTTGGTGAAAGTAAACAGACTGAAATCGTGCTGAGGAGAAAGGAAGACGAAAACAACAAGGCAAAAAATTCCGGCGAGGAATACGAAAATCCAGGACCGGATGCCGGGTGTATTGCTGTGAAAATCGGAGTCCTTCATCTTCGCAGACTACCTAGATAAACCACTTTTAACATCACGAATTTTAGAAGGCCGCGGCACTCTCCGCAAAATCATAGGCTCTGGCTTTTTTCGCTTTTCGTAGGCGTTTTGAATTTTTAGAACCTGAGGGCTTCTTGGCTTCCTTTTTCATATCCGACAATTCTTTATTGACCCGACCAAAGGCCAAATCATCGTCAAAATCGTAATTGGTCTGAAAAACCTTATTAGACGCTTCCTGTCTTGTAATAATTCTCTGCGCCTCGGCGATGTTCCCTTTCTCTTGTTCTTCCATCGCCGCAACAAAGGTTTCCGCATTTTTAATTTGCTGCACACGTTTCATCACGCCGCGATCGCGTTTCTTGGCGAGTACTTTGTCATCGGTAGCTTGAATAAACAACTTCTTTGAGGAGTAGCTTCGTTTATCGTCTTCGACATTGTCGTAACCTAGACTCACTGTCGCGACCAGGGACTTGCCGATCTCGCGGGGCGAAACGGCGAGGCGAATCAAAATGTCCTTTCGTTGACGTGAATGAAATTCCGCCAAGCGAATCGTTGTCTTGCGACCTTTGGTGAAACTCTTAAATCCCTTCACTTCAAGTAATTCCACGCCAGGAGCAGTCGTAATCGCGACCTTTGTATTCCTCGCTAAGGTCTGGGCAAGACCTTTAAATTCCTTCTGAAAAAAACTAGCGAGTTTGGACTCATCGTCCACAAAGTAGTAATTTCCGGCGCCCTCTTTGGCCATTTCGGTCATCACATCCTCATTATAATCTAACCCAATTCCCACCGTTGTTAGCGAGACGCCGTTGTTTAGACCCAACCGAGCGATGGCACCGAGCTCGGCGATGGAGCGAAGTCCCACATTTGCGTTTCCGTCGGAAAGAAGGAGAACGCGGTTGA
>JALSKP010000503.1 GCA_026988815.1 Myxococcales bacterium
GTCATATCAAATATTTCAGTCATATCTTCACCTTAGCCGAAAGGTCTTTTCTAGGTTCTTCTCAGTTATCCCTTCCAACGCTTCAATATCAAGTTTAAAGATTTGGGCAAGCGTTTGGTAGCTTTTATCGAGCGTCGATGTAGCCTCTGATTTTGCATCGGATTCAACCACAATATGCTCCAAACCTATCCTTTGAACCACCACTTTTAATTTATTCGCTTTTTCGTGATTGATAGCCGCCCCCAAAGAAAGAAGGAATCCGCGCTTTACGTATTCCATTCCGATTTCGTAAGAAGACCGAAAGCCATGAAGGATCCCCCCAAAAGGAAAATCTTTGACGCAACGTAGAAGATCCTGATGTGCGCGAACACAATGTAACAACAAGGGGAGCTCAAACTCTTGTGCAACCTGGATCTGGTCCTCAAGCACCACCATTTGTCGTTCTTGGCTGGCCCTTTCTTTGGCAAAAATATAGTCCAAACCGATCTCCCCTATCCCTACGACCGCGTGTTCTTCAATAAAAGCTGCGTTGAAAGTTGATCGCCATTCGCTCACCCTTTCGGAATCGATCCGCCATGGATGTGTACCAACAACGCACCACTGGTTTTCGTTGTTTTTAGCCATCTTAAGCATGGTTTCTCGATGCTTTGCATCAAAGTCTGAGAGGATACAAGATACCTCGCTCAGACTATCTTCGGCTTGGAAATGACAATGTGCATCAATCAACTTCCGGCTTTGAACGAGGCAACGAGCGCATCAAAATGAGCTTCTTCTTTGTCCACAACAACTTTTGGACCGATCAACTTGAAAAAATATAGTCCAACTTTGGTTTCAACGATCGCGCCAAGAAGACGTTGAGAATCCTCATCTGGACGGTTTCCACCCGCCATTCCAGAGTTAAAAGTACCGAACACATCCACTCTGTGAATAGTAAGACTGCCTACTACTTGAGTCGTTTTTTTCGTCGCCTTTACGGGCTTGCCTTCCCTTTTGAATTGCCCTACCCAACGCGCAATATTCGTTTCTACCGAGCCGCCCAGCTGATAGACAGCGAGCACAGCTGGCGATGAACCGTCGATACCTTCCATCTGGTATTCCGCTAAACGCATCGCGTTCGATGGCGGATTGGCCTTCCACGTTGAGGGTGCAGCCCAACGTAAAGGACCACTTTTACCGTAGTTTTTCGGAACCTTAGAGGGTGTTCCCAAAACCCGTTTCGGGGAACCAGCGACCGAAGGATGGTTAGACGGCAACTCGCCACTTTTTGGCCCGCCTGGAATACCCTTCGCTTTTCCAACATGCTTTTCCGTCGTTTTTTTCGATGCCGGAGGAGCAACAACGGGTTTTACATTATCGAAGGTATTATCCTCACATGACAACAAAAACACACAAAAAAAGAGGGCATAGATTTTTTTCATCGGAGATCCTGATAGAAGACAAACACCCAAGGGGGGCAACCGTCTTATAAACAAGGGATGGAAGGAGAACAAGAAGCGATTTAGGAGAGGAGGAGGTCTTTGGCATCGTAGAAATTAAGATCTTCGGATTCACCTAGAATCGAAATTTTGGCAGCTTGCTCCTTTCCAGTTCGCAAATCTGTGGCGAAAATATGGAGCATCCCACTGGTATCCACCTCAAAGGTGACCTCGATTTGAGTTTCCTCACGAGGACCGGGTGCAATATCGATGAGTTCCAAAACACCGAGTTGGTGATTGTCTTCAATGCGGCGGCTGTTTCCGGAAAAAATGGGAAGGAGAACACGCGTCTGGTCGTCTCTGGACGTCGAAAAACGACGTGAACGTTGCAAGGGAATCGAACCGTTGCGCTCAATAATAATATCCATCACACCGCCGATGGTGGCAATCCCCAAGGCATGAGGAGTGACATCGATAAGGACCGGACCCGATGAACGCGTTGGTGCACGTTGATGAGGTCGAGCCGGTTTCTGCGAGGATTCGTATTGACGTGCCGCCGGTGTTTCGCCTGTGTAAACGGCAGGCATACCTTGCATCGTAGGCATGCTGGGAATCGATGGAGCGCCACCGAGTTGGACGTTGGCTAACCCCGGCATCGCGGGCATCTGCGGAACGTTACTAGGTGCTCCCGGCATGGGCGGAGGTGTGGATGTTTCCTCCAGATCAACGAGCCAAGACTCATCGGCAAAATGTTCCGATGAAAGATTGGCTTGAAAATGTTCGCTTGGTGCTT
>JALSKP010000504.1 GCA_026988815.1 Myxococcales bacterium
AAAAAGAAATAAGAAAAGGAGGAAAATGGGCTTCATAGACTGTCCGGGTTGTCTTAATATTATCACTGAGATTGAAGTTAAATTCAAGCGAAAGGCGATATTGCTCCAAGAATCAAGATTTTTCAGTGCGCACATTTCTGGTTATTTAGTCCTAACTTCAAGGAGCAAATAATGATCAAATGCCTACCCTTCCTTCTCATCTTCACGATTTCGTGTTCTCAACCGATAAGCCCGGAACAATCGATTATAGAAAAAACACCTCCGTCAGAGAAAATCTTCGACACACCAGAAAGCGTCCTATGGCAGAAAAGTAGTAACTCGTTTTACGTTTCTAGCATTGGCGGAAGACCTGCAGAAAAAGATGGAAAAGGGTGGATCTCGAAATTAGATGAAAAAGGAAAGGTGATTTCCTCCAAATGGGTTGATGGCCTCAATGCCCCAAAAGGCATGGGCGCCATCGGAAATCATCTCTATGTCAGCGACATCGACCAAATTGTTGAGATCGATATTAACAAAGGCGAAATCCTCCGACGAATCGATATTCCTGATGCCGCCTTTTTAAATGATATTACAACCAATACAACATTGGTACTCATTTCCGATACCGGAAAAGGCCAAATCTATAGCTTTGACCCCAAGGCGGGAAAGGTAGGCGTGTTCAGTAATTCAAAGGACCTTAGCGCAATCAATGGCCTTCTTTTGGATGGTGATAGGCTTATCGGCGGATCGATTGGCAACGATACACTGGGCGCAATGCTCGATATTTCCTTGGCCGGAGAAACGAAAATCATCAAAGCCGAGGTGGGTAAAATTGATGGTATCGTCAAAGATGAACACGGATATCTTATCACCGATTTTCGCGGTCTCCTCTTACATATGAACGATGTCGGAAAAATCCGAGTTGTGGAAGATCTAACCCAAACACGTGGTCTAAAAAGTTCGGCCGACCTTGGGTATAATCCCGAAACAAAGCTTGTCGGCATCCCTGACTTCTTAGGAAATAAAGTAATCTTCTTTACTATCGGCGAGTAATGAAAAACCTTCGTTCCAAAATACCATAATCTTCTTTTAAAAAGTTCCGTTTTTCTTCAGAATCTTCCAACCCATCTCATCGAGACTCGAATGAAAAAATTTGTCATCTTATTCTTGCTCATCAGCGCTTGCGCCGATGATGCGAATTCAAATAACAAAAACAATGGAAAGTCTAATAACGGAACCACTGCAAACAACGGAACCACTGCAAACAACGGAACCACTGCAAACAACGGGACCACTGCAAACAACGGGACACTAGCCAAGATAAATTATGGGGTCCTGGTCATTAACGAAGTCGCCGCGTCTGGCGACCCAGAGGACTGGTTTGAAATCTATAATCCCTCCGATCAAGAAATTGATATGACAGGCGTGGGGTATACAGACGACCTTGGTGATATTCGCAAAGCGCTACTGGGACAAAAAATCGGACCGAAGTCCTTTGTTAAAATTGAGGTTTCCGTCGACTCGGCGGGCTTTAAGCTCGGTCGTGACGAAGAATTAGGCCTCTTCGCACCGGATGGAAGCGAAATCGACAGTGTCGATTGGGTGGACGGAAATTCACCGGCGAATAAAAGCTACGGGCGTTTCCCCGACGGAAGCGGAGAATTTAAAACACTCAACTCACCGACTCCAGGCGCGGGCAATATCGATAATAATCCCAACGATCCCATTTGTGGGGACATGAAAAAAGAGGGAGACGAGGCCTGCGATGCTCCTGAATTCGCGGGAAAAACCTGCCAAGGCGAAGGCTTCGCATCGGGCGACTTAACCTGTTCCCCCGATTGTCTGTCTATCTCGACCGAAAAATGTGTCTCGGAAAAAAATGACATCGTCATCAACGAAGTGACCTCCACGGGTGACGATACAATTGAACTCTTCAACACCAGCGCGGTGATTGTGGATATGAGCGCTTGGTACATCGTTGACGCTGGCTACCTCAGTCCTGCCGATGTTGATCACCGTTTCGACTTTCCAAACCCAAGTATGCTAGCCGCTGGGGAGTTCCTTGTTCTGACCAAAGGCGTCGAACATAGCTTTGGTATCGGAGGTAAAGACACGATTACGCTTTATGATGCTGATGATAAAATCATTGACCAGACGACTTGGCCCGACGGCGATGCTTCGTTATCATGGTGCCGACAAACCGACGGTGACGGGGATTTTCAAAGTTGT
>JALSKP010000505.1 GCA_026988815.1 Myxococcales bacterium
TCCTTTTGCGACAACATAACCGCCCTCATCACCGCCTTCGGGCCCCATATCAATAACGTAATCTGCACATGCAATGATCTCTAGATTATGTTCAATCATCAGAACTGAATTCCCAGCATCAACAAGACGGGTGATCACATCCATCAAACGATTGATATCCTCAAAATGCAAACCCGTACTTGGCTCGTCTAAAATATAGAGCGTATCGCCCGTCGCGATTTTGGACAGTTCACGCGACAACTTAATGCGCTGCGCTTCCCCACCCGAAAGGGTCGTCGAAGGTTGACCGAGTTTCACATACCCCAGACCGACATCGTTTAATGCGTCCATCACGCGCTTGATTTTTGGATGTGCCTTAAAGAAAACCGAGGCGTCGCTAATTGTCATATCAAGCACCTCTGCAATATTTTTTTCGCGATACTTCACCATCAAGGTTGTGTGATTAAAACGTTTTCCACCGCACATTTCGCAAGGCACAAAAACGTTGGCAAGGAAGTTCATTTCCACTTTAATCGCGCCGGCACCTTTGCATTCATCACATCGCCCCCCGTCAACATTAAAACTAAAACGACCTTTATTAAAGCCATACATTTTGGCTTCTGGCATCTGCGCAAAGAGAGAACGAATCTGATCAAATACTTTGGTATAGGTTGCAGGATTTGATCGTGGTGTACGCCCAATCGGACTTTGATCGATAACAATCACTTTATCGAAGGCATCCAAACCCTTGATCGATTTCACGTTCCCGACGGAGCGATGTTTATAAAAAACTTTGCGCGCGATAGCCGGATAAATAATTTCATTCACCAAAGAACTTTTTCCTGCACCTGAAACGCCAGTAACACAAACGAATGCACGCAGCGGAATATCAATGTTAATGTTCTTCAAATTATGGTGCGTGGCGCCTTTGATCTTAAGACTTTTTTTCGATTTTCGACGCGTCGAGGGAAAGGGAATGCAACGTTTTCCCGAAAGAAATAATCCCGTACCGGACTTGGCTTTTCGTACCTGTTTGAAGGTTCCTTGAGCGACAATTGCGCCACCCTCAACACCGGCACCTGGTCCAAAATCCACAATATAATCGGCCGCCTCCATCGTATCTCGATCGTGTTCAACAACGATCACCGAG
The DNA here is from genome assembly GCA_026988815.1 of Myxococcales bacterium. Lineage (GTDB taxonomy): Bacteria > Myxococcota_A > Bradymonadia > Bradymonadales > Bradymonadaceae > CALJNB01. The sequence continues at coordinate 1,130 of JALSKP010000505.1, forward strand.
TTTCCTCGATCGCGAAGCCCTTCCAAACTCGCAATCAACTTGTGATTATCGCGTTGATGCAAACCAATGGAAGGCTCATCGAGGACGTAGAGAACACCCCGTAATTTCGTTCCCAATTGACTAGCCAAACGAATGCGCTGCGTTTCTCCACCCGACAAAGTATCAGCACTTCTAGAAAGACTCAGATAGCCCAACCCAACATCGTGAAGGAAATCGAGGCGCTCCGATATTTCAGACACCAGATCTCCTCCGATCTTTTTCTCCCGTGGCGAGAGCACGTAGGCTCGGACCTTTTCTATCGCCAGGTCGATCGACATCGCACATAAGGCATCGATCGACAAAGATCTGAAACGCACACAACGCATTTCTTTTCTTAGACGAGCGCCCTCACATTCTGGACAAACTTCTTTTTCTAAGAAGGTTCCAAAGAAATCCAAAGCGGATTTTTTTGTACTACGCTCGTAAGCCTTATTGATATGATATAGTAAACCTCGATAAGGTTCTTTTCCCTTTCGTCCATCCAGAAGAAGGGTCTTTTGTTTTTTGGGAAGCTTCTTCCAAGGCCGATTTAGATCAATAGCCCCTTCCTTCGCCAAAGCCTCAAGCTTTCTCCAAATCGGATCAACTTCGTTTCCGACCGGGAATTTTTTCGGTCGATCGTCGGGGCGGAGGCCGATCGCCAGAATCGCACCGTCGTAAATTGACTTACTATCATCGTCGATCATAAGGTTGCTTTGGAAAACATCCAGCGTGCCCAAACCACGACATTTTTTACATTGCCCAATTGGACTATTAAATGAAAAACTTTGATGGGTGAGGGATTCAAAACCTGTGCCGCAGGATTGGCACGCTCGGTCGCGGCTGAAGAGCCTTTCGCTTTCCTCCTCCACACCATTCTGCTTTGGTATCAATAAAACACATTGTCCATTCCCAGCTGTCATCGCGCGTTCCACGGCATCCTGAACGCGCATTTGGATGCCCTCTTTTGCGATCAAACGGTCAACAACAATATCAATATTATGCTTTTTTTGGCGCTCAAGTTTTACAACATCCTCAAGCAATACCGTCTCGCCATCA
>JALSKP010000506.1 GCA_026988815.1 Myxococcales bacterium
TCGCCCAAACGACGAGATCGCTCAAAAATTGTTTTCAAATCTTTGCCGCCAATATATTCCATAGCGATAAAATGAGAGCCGTCAGCAATCCCAAGATCGAATACTTGGCAAATATTTGGGTGGTTAAGACGTCCCGTTATTTTTGCTTCATCGATAAACATGTTGATGAAGGCTTCGTCTTCGGCGATCGAGGCCAAAATTTTCTTTACTGCCAGAATCCTTTCAAACCCTTCTTCTCCGAAGGCTTTGGCTTTATAAACCTCAGCCATGCCTCCAACGTTTACACGCTCAAGGAGGTAATATTTTCCAAAAGGAATCGGACTTGGAAGTATGCCTGGTTCGCTCATCGTTTCTAATCCTAATACATTCAGTGTCGTTGGATCTTCTGTCATACTAGCGACGGATAGAGTCCAATAAGCGCGCAAAATGCGCGCACTCTTCTAGTTGGATCAGCCCGATATATCAAGGGAATTCGTTTCGAATCTGGCGACAAGGGCGATAATAGTGTGATCCTTTTTCTCAGGTAAGTCTTTCCTCGTCGGGCTGACCCGCATTACGGGGAGAGACCGAGGGCAATCACGGCCTCTGTGGTCATATGCCCTTGGGTATCCCCTTAATTCATTGACGAACAGGGCGACCACAGCGGGCGCACCCTATCACTAGTTAAAAAATCCCCCGAAAACGATCGCACTAGCATCTTCAAACAGGCGACTATTTAAAACAGCCAAAACACTGTATTACGTTAGGGCCGAGGTTATTTTACCCCGAAGAAGACTAAGAATTATGTCAAAAAACGAACAAGCCCAGCTTATTTTGGAACAAATCGAATCGGCTGAGGACGAAGAACTCTACCGACGATTACGCGATCGCCTTTTTGGGTTGGGAGCCCAAATCATTCCCTTACTCAGAAAAGAACTCCTCCACGACCATCACCTACGAAGGATGGCGGCCGCGACAAATCTTGGACGTTTAAACGATAGCGACTCGCTCCTTTATCTCCTCCCCCTTCTCAACGATCCCCAGTCCGAGGTCCGAGAAATGGTTTTATTTGCATTAGGAATTCTGGGGAATCCTGACGTCCATGAGCACGTCTTAAACGCCTACGCCGATTTTGATCCAGACGTACGATATCGTGCGATTGTCGCCTTAGCCGATCTTTGCTATCCCAAATTAGAGTCAGTACTTATTCAAGCCCTTGATGACGAGTACTACGGCGTTCGAGAACAAGCCCTTTCTCAACTTCGCGCCCTCGCGTCGCCTTTGGCTATTTCTGGTGTCTTGCGTGCGCTTTTGGAACGTGAAAAAGAAATGCAAAAAATGGCTGAGGAGACCTTGGATCTCATTGTCCCCAAACTCACCCGGTCCCATTACCAAACGATATTGGACGATCTTTCTCCACGAGAACGACGCCTCATTTTAAATTATTTGGAGATAAGAAAACTCAATGAAGTCTATCCCGTTTTGTGTCAACGCTTGCAGCTCATTCCTAAAAAAGCAGCCAAAGAAGAAAAACGTGCGCTTGATAAGTATGGACGTTTACTCAATTCGGACGAGGAGCGCCCCTTTCTAAAACGCGCCTTTTTCAGACAAGATATCGTAAACATGCTTACTTCTCACTTTAAGAATCAACACAAAAAAGAATCCATCCTGCTCGTCGGCGATGTCGGGACAGGAAAGACGGCCGTGGTTCATGAATTCATTCACCAACTCCTTGAAGAGGAAAGCAATTGGCAGATTCTTGAGACCAATACCGCTGAACTTATTAGTGGCACACGCTACTTAGGAGACTGGGAAACCAAACTCAAAGAAATGGCCGAGGCGATCTCTAAGGAAGAAAAAGTCCTCCTATATATGACCAACCCCAACGATCTTTTGGGTGCTGGCGCGCATTCAAAATCGGACGAAAATTTCGCTGATTTTTTTAAGCCCTACCTTCAACGAGGACAGATTCGAATTTTGGCCGAATGCAGCGAGGAAGAACTCAAAAATGGACTCACACGCGATCCAAGTTTTTTACGCCATTTTAAACAAATAAAACTCGACGCGATGGACGACGCAAAAACCTTGGCGATCCTTGAAAATGTGGTCGCCAATCTCAGCGTTGAGGTCGAAGGAGAAAAACGGGACGTTGTCGCCGAACCTTCTTGCTTGGAAATGGTCGTCGATTTTTCGAAGAGTTTCTACACGCGCTCAGAGGCTCCAGGAC
>JALSKP010000507.1 GCA_026988815.1 Myxococcales bacterium
TATAAAAACGATATAGGTTAGAAAAAATGGCAAAGAAAAAGAAAAGAACGAATAAGAAAATTCAGCAGCCGAAAAAAGCGGGGGGATCGTCGCAGAGTTCAAACCCGCCGAAAAATGTAGTTGATAGTGCAATTGAAAAGGCAAAACAGGACGGGCTTTCACCAACGCCAAGCCAGTCCGTTCCTGCGGAGAATTTCGACGAACTTAAGAAAACTCTGGATGGTGTGATTAAGAGTTATAAAAACGCAGAAAGAGAAATTGACGATAGAATCAAATCACTATCCAAAAGTGAAAATCAGGCGGAACTCAAAACCAAATCGCTTTCAGACCGAGATCTAAAAACGGAAGAAAAGGAAAAGCATCTTGCCTCATGGGAGAAAGAACTTGGTGTTGCAAGGACGGAGTTGAAGGAAAAAACAACGGAGCTCGAACAACGTCGACTAGATGCTATTGAACGTGAGGAAAACGTCAAAAAGCGCGAAATTGAAGCCGACGCGAACTTTCCAACGCGTCGCGAAGATTTTCTAACTGAACTCGATAAAGCCCATCAAGAACTGTTCGAAAAAAATACGGAATTGTCCGAAAGCCTTGAGAAAGAGCGGCACTTGCACACGGAAGAATTTCTACTTCGCGCCCTCAACCATCAAAATGGACTAAGAGAACGAGAACTAGAATTTAACAAAATGATGGAAAGCCGTAGTCAAGAACTGAACGAAAGAGAGAAGGGAATTCGTTTACAAGAAAACGAAATCGAAAAAAATAAACTAGAAACGCGGTATACGAAACAAGAGGCACAAAATCTTCAAGAAAATTTACGCGAATTTATCGACGACGAAGCGCAAGAGAAGTCGGACCACGCCATCCGATCATTGGAAGGACGCATTGACCGTTTGAATGAACAAATTCGCGACAAAGATCTTCAGATAGGAAAGCACGAGGAAGCCGAACGCATGCTGTCTCACCATTCGCCCGAAGAACTTAAAAAACGGTTGGACGATTTGAAAATGCGCAACGAAGAGCTCTCAGAAGAACTTGCGAATCGACCGACGAAAGAGCAGGCCGAGGATTTGTCTAGACTGCGCGAGGACGAACGATCTTGGGAGAGAGAACGGTCTCGTTTAAGCGAAAAAATTCAGACGTCGACACGCAAATTAAAAACGCGCGCCCTCGCGGTCGATGAGCTTCAGGGTACCAAGGATCATAATCGTGTTCTTGAGGCGACCAACACGTTACTGAAAGCGGCTATCGATCAACTAGAAATCGACCTTGATGAACGCATTGGTCAGGCCAAAAACACTCCCGTTTTTCCGGAGTTTATCAAGATGGATTTGGATTCGGAGCTAGGCCAGGAATCCATTTTTAAGGAACGTGAACTCGTTCTAGAGACGTTCGTAGACGACCTCCAACACAAAATAGGCAGGAGTCCAAAGCGTCCAAATCTATATTATCATATTGATGACCTTCGTGCGTTTGTTGCTGGTCTGGCCATGTCCCATCTTTCGTTATTACACGGAATAAGTGGCATTGGAAAAAGCAGTTTACCGCGGCGATTTGCCGAAGTATTGGGCGGCGATTGTGTGACGGTAACCGTTCAAGCAGGCTGGCGAGATCGCAATGATTTGCTCGGTTATTACAATTCTTTCGAGGGGCGCTACTACGAATCAGAATTCGTACAGGCGTTATACAAAGCTCAAACACCGAAATATAAAAACCAGATTTTTATCATACTGCTTGATGAAATGAATCTCTCACATCCTGAACATTACGCAGCCGACGTTTTGGACGTTCTTGAAAGGCAAGATGAGAACGAACGACACTTCGATCTGATGACGATTACGCCAAAAGGTGAGGCGCCGATTGGACTGAGAGATAAAAAGCGTTTGCCATTACCTCCCAATGTTTGGTTCGTTGGAACGGCCAATCACGACGAAACAACCAAAGATTTTGCTGATAAAACCTATGACCGATCGTTTGTGCTTTCCCTTCCGTCTCGTCCGAAAAAGTTTGAACTTCAAAAGGGTATCGATTCTTGTCGCCATTCGTTTGCTCAATTGGAGGAAGCCTTTTCCGAGGCGGAAACAGCGTATAAGGACTGCGCGCAAGAGGCAATAGCCTGGTTGGAAGACAATCTTGCCGAGCCTATGGCAGAACTATTTAATGTCGGTATAGGTGGTAGATTGAATAAACAACTCTCACGTTTTGTA
>JALSKP010000508.1 GCA_026988815.1 Myxococcales bacterium
ACTTTTTCGCTCTCTAGAGCCAAGACACCAAAGACACATTCGTGAACCGAACGTAGCGATTCTTTTCCCACGAAACGCTCAAGCGACTCAACACCGAGGGCAAACTCTTGTAAAGCCAAGGCCCGTTTTTTCGACAATCCCCGACCCTTCAATCTTTTGAGGTGAGGAGCATCGTCATAATCTGGACCGTAAATGATTCGCAAATATTCTTTACCTCGGCATTTTATTGCCGGCTGAATGAGTTTTTTACTGGTGTCAAAGGCCACATAATCCAAGGGTTTAACAACCATCCCTTCCTCCCCCCTTCCGGTCATTTCTAACCACCACTCCACCGCCTCTGCCTCGCTGTGATCCGACCCAAGATCGACGATTTTATGGGGCGTAGACTGAAAAATAGGAGCCGTACAATAAGTTGCGATAGTGTCCATATGCCAACAGTGGTCTTCATCCAAATGGGCCCCTTTTTCGCTCGCCAAAATATGAAATGGCGCCAGCTTATAATCGTCCAAGCCCCGAACCTCCCAGCAATAATTACGGTAGGATTGAATATATTTCTCAATCTTGGTTTCTTTGCTTTGAAAACGTTTGAACAACGCATCGCCGCCCTCAATCTCACGACGAGAAAAACCTTCTAAAGCTGCGTTAACATCCGATAGAGCATTTGCCGCTGCCGTTCCTACCGCCGCATATTGCTCCTTCAAAAGTGACTTCGCCTTTTCTGACCACGGCATCAATTCGGCGTCCATACAAACCCAATCACTTTCAATATGGGACCAAAATCCACTCTCGGTGAGTCCCTCTCGAATCGCATTAATAAAAGCACGACCTAAGTTTTCGTCCGTAAAAAACGCTCTTCCACTTCGTGTGTAGACACACCCAAAAGAACCGTCCCTCACCCCGAAACGCTGAAAGCTTGTTTTCTTATCCTTACAAACAATGACAACCGCGCGCGACCCCATGTGCTTTTTTTCGCAGACAACCTGCTCAAGTCCCGCCTCTCGGAAATAAGCCAACGCCTCTTCGGGGTGCTCTAAAAAATCGCCATCGCGGTGGGTAGCGCAAGGCGACATGGTAGGTGGTAAATAGATCAACCATTTCGGGTCCACCGCAAATCGACTTATCGTTTCCAAGGCTGCGATCGAATTCGCTTCGCGAATCGTGATGTTGTTTCGCAAGCGGGTTTGAACAACATGCTTTCCAATAACATCATCAATATCAAGAAGGTCATAATAGTGCTCTTCCTCCTCTTCGATTGGCGCATTTTCCAATGGACGCTTTGGTTCCCAATACACTTTTTTCGCTGCTATACTTACGAGTTCCTCTTCCGGATAACGCAGAGCAGAGAGTTTACCGCCAAATACACATCCCGTATCGATACACATCGTTCGATTACGCCATTTGGCCTCCATAACTGTCGTGTGCCCGTAGATAACTTTGGGTCGACCTTTATAATTACGTGACCAGTCGTGACGAATAGGAAATCCGAAATCGTCCATCTCACCACGCGTCTCCCCGTACAAACAAAACGCTCTCACCGCGCCCGAGGTCCGCCCGTGCATTTCTTCCACCAATCCTGCGTGGGCCACGAGCAAATTGCCGCCGTCAAAAATAAGATGACTGACCAAGCTGTAAATAAATTCCCTTACATCTTCCCGAAAATCTTCACTCTCGGTGGCCAATTGTTCCATCGTTTCTTTGAGTCCATGTCCCATTTTCATACTGCGTTTGGGATCACGCAATTTGCGTTGGAGTTTGGCATCATGATTTCCGGGTACACAAAAAGCCCTTCCCGATCTCACCATACTCATCGCCAACTTTAAGACACCTGGGGAGTCCGGGCCCCTGTCGACCAAATCACCTAAAAAGATAACTTGGCGCTCTTCGGGATGGCTAACATCGAGCCCATAATTGAGGCCATCATCATCGACCTCATCAATCCAATACCCTAATTTTAAGAGCAACTCTTGGGTCTCAACAAGGCAACCATGAATATCGCCGACAATATCAAAGGGTCCACACAAGTCTTTTTTATCGTTGTACAGTTTACTTCTTTGTATTTTAACGCTGTCAATTTCGGAGGGATCTTTCAACGTAAACACACGTTTAAACCCCTCCTTTTTGAGACTTCTTAATGAGCGTCGAAGACTGGCAATTTGTTTATAAATCACCTGTTTACCGAAGTTTCGTTCTTCACGACTTT
>JALSKP010000509.1 GCA_026988815.1 Myxococcales bacterium
CGCGAAATCGCCCATGATCCTTTGTTGGCTCAAGCCGTTCGAGCGGGCGTGCGTATCGGCGTTCCTGCTACCCTTGGTTACGTCATGTTTGGACGTATGCGACTCACGACCGACGATAGCGCGAATGAGAATTATTCAGATGATATGCGTTTTTACCATCGTATGTTCCAACGTTTAGGTCGCTACGAAATGAGCGGTTGGGTTGGTGCCCTCGGTTGGGCTGGTGGTGTGGTCGGAACGCTCGCTATCGGCGGGCTCATGGAATATACGATCAATTCTGTTCGAGATATTAAAGGACAGTACATCCGTCAGTTGAATTCGGCGCGATACAGTATGCTGTACGGCGACGATCCCGACGATCCGCAAGGAAGAGGCGTGCTTCATATTGTTCGAGGTCTGGAAAGGGAGTTCCAGAAAGTCGACCAACTCTCATCCCGGTTGCAGATACGCGAGTCGGAATGAATCCCTTTCTTTCTATTTTCTTGGTCGCTGCGGCGACCTTTACTATTTTTGCCTACATTGTTTTTATTTGGTGGCTCGATCGATACGAGCGCGAGCCGATTTGGTTGGTTTTTCTCACCTTCTGCTGGGGCGCCTTTGGCGGAACAATGCTAGGTGGCGCGTTTACGCTTTCTCTATCCGCGATTTCTAATCTAATATTTGATCCTTCGACGACAAATCTCCTTACTGCGGTGGTCTTTGCACCCTCATTGGAGGAAATCACCAAAGCCCTCATCTTCGTATTTCTTATCTTTTCGGTGCATTTTGATAATGAGACCGATGGACTGATTTATGGCGCCGCCACAGGTCTGGGTTTTGCGTGTGTCGAAAACCTTCTTTATTTCTCGAACACCCAATCGATGGAAGAACTTGCGACTTTGGTCGTGTTGAGGACCGGCCTGACGGCCCTCGTTCATTGTGTCTCTAGTTCGCTTATTGGTATCAGTCTCGGCTTTGCCAGGGCGCGTGGCTCGTCGGCTTTTATGACTCTTATTTTCCTCACTGTGGGTTACGTGTTGGCCGTTGCAAATCATGCGACGTGGAACGGAATTGCGACTGCGACGGGTTCGCTTGGCGCCGAAGGTGGTGGTATCGTGTTTTTAACTGGCATTCTTATTGTCTTCGGCGGTGCACTGGTGATGTTTATGCTGACGCAATTTTCCTTATGGAGAGAGCATAAGTTGATTGAAAGGGTCCTCAAATTGGAGGCTAAAATGGGGACTCTTCCAGATGTTCATGCGTCCATTATCCCTTTTTGGTTGAAGCGAAGAAAAAGCGATTGGTTGGATCCCAAGATTAATAAAAAACGCTATGTGCGATTGGCCACCAAGCTTGCCTTTCGAAAGCATAAGTACGAAGTTTTCAGAAATAATGATAAAAAGAAGAAAAAACTAATAGACGAAATGGATCGAATTCGAGAAGAGATCCAAACTCTTGTTCAGGTGTAGAAAATGAAAATAGCACACGTGGAAGCCCATCCTAATATCGCCTTGGTTAAGTATTGGGGGAAACGAAATGTGGCGTTAAATTTACCCTCGGCGCCTTCGCTTTCGGCGACCTTAAGTGGGGTTAGAACGAGAACCCGTATTGAATTTAAAGACGGTTTAAAGAAGCACGAACTTTACCTTAACGGCGAGCAAGCACCGATCAAGGAGCAAGACAGGGTTCGTCTTTTTGTCGCTCAGATGATGAAGGCATATGAGGTGGACGAGACGCTCTTTGCCGAGATTCGCTCCGAAAATGACTTTCCCACCGCAGCCGGTTTGGCGTCATCTGCCTCTGGTTTTGCAGCACTCGCCTTTGCCCTTTCCGAGGCCTTGGAACTGGATTTATCCAACGAAAAATTATCCGAATGGGCTCGACGGGGATCTGGATCCGCGGCCCGTAGTATTTTTGGTGGATGGGTAGAAATGCGAGCCAGCGACGATTCAGAAAGTGCGATTGCCCGGCCGATCGCACCGGTCGACCATTGGGATCTTCGTTGTATTATTTGCGTGACGGTCAAAGGACGCAAGTCGATTGGATCCACCGAGGCTATGGAGAGTACCAAGCATAGTTCCCCCTATTTTGAAGCATGGATCGAGGATACCATCCATGACGTCCAAGCCGGTCGCGAGGCCGTTGAAAAAAAGGATTTTTTGGCATTGGCAAAAATTGCCGAGCGTAGTTGTCTGCGGATGCACGCATGCGCGATGTCAGC
>JALSKP010000510.1 GCA_026988815.1 Myxococcales bacterium
GGATGGAAAAGAAGCGCCCATTATCGATGGCATGACAGGTGACCAGCGTTTTTTCATGGGTTGGGCTTTGGTCTGGCGGCGCCTCTACAATGATGAGGATTTGAAGCGTCGTTTGAGTACCGATCCGCACTCGCCGAGCAAAGCTAGAACCAATATTATTTTGTCTAATATTGATGCCTTCTACGAGGCCTTCAATGTGAAGGAGGGCGATAAAATGTATCTGGCACCTGACGAGCGGGTTCAAATTTGGTGAGCCTGCTGTCTCAAGAAAACGAATTCTAGATGTTAGAAAACCTTCTTAAAGACCCTTCTTTTTTTTGGGTTTGGCGGCGTTGGATGCCAGTCCCTAACGGTTGCTTGAGTAAGGTTGCGTTCGGCGTCGGATGTATAAACAGCACTGACTCCCTTTCCTAGCTTTGTACCAAAGTAGGAATGTGCATGAATCCAAATTCCGTCTTTGAGGCTGTGTGAGGCAAAGGATTTATAGTCAAACCATGCATCATCGAGATCGACCAAGTGCGTTAAGGGTTTATCCGAAATCGTCTTAAAGGTCATGACTTGAAGCGCACTCGTCCTCGCAAAATGACCCCGCTTTTTATTTTTAATGTCTCTATCGGCGATACGATTCGTAGTGGTGCGTTACTCTCTCGTTTGGAAAAAAACGACTGATCGGAGAGCTTTTTCGTTAGAATTTGATTCCCTTTGAAGTCAAAGACGTGCAGTTCATCAAATCGATTTTTAACACGACGATTCTTAAGGATTTCGCGCGTTAAAATGACAGCCAGGCCATCCTTGAAACGAATGGCGTCGGAGGGATATCCACGGACCCATCGTGTTCTGAAACTCTTCTTCAATTTTCCAGAATAGGTAAATCGGCTTACTTTATACTGTGTTTTTTTTGCCTTTCGAATCGGACGAATCGCCAAAAGTTCATTTTGATTCGCCGAGATCACATCCATGTCGTTTTCCCATAAAAGAGCTCCCGTGTCGGCGTCGAGTCTTGCAACTACCTGTCGGCCTTTGAGATTCTTTACTTGCCAGGAACGTCCGTCTTCGAACGCAAAGGTACCGACTTCATGGTTGAATTGAATAAAGCCGATGGATATAAATATCTCGTCTTTTTCTCCGAGGAAAAGGTTGAGGTGGGTTACACTCGGTGATTTTGCGCTTTCTTTTTTCCACAATAAGCTTCCATCGCCATCCAACATAAAAAGCGTGATGGGATTTTTGGAGTCCACACTATGTTTCGAAGCAACCAAGGTTAGACGTGGTTTTGGCAGCGCACGCTGTCGCTGTTGGGATCTTCAACGATATGGGTGATCGTTTCGGCTTGAATTTGGAGGGGAAGAAGAAGGGAGAATAACAATGTAAGTGTTTTTACCATGTTTTCTTCGACGCTCATCCCGGGCTTTCATTCATATCTTTGGAGAAAAATAGGTCCTTTGGTTCCTTCAAACGTTGGTATCTTTATGAAAATACTTCTACCTTTATTATTCTCTTTGATCGCCTCGCCGTCCTTTGCTCAATCGAAAAGTGTGCGTTCCAAAAACGAAAAGACGATCAAATTGCTCTACAACGCGCTTCCCGAAAAGGACTTTAAATGGCGATATATTGTGATCCATCACACCGCCAGCGAATGGAGTTCGTTGAAAAGAATTGATCGATATCACCGCAAGAAGTTCAATGATCCTGATGGGATTGAATACCACTTTCTTATCGGAAATGGGAAAAAGTCGGGAAGGGGGGAGATCGAAATTGCCCGTTGGAAATTGCAAAAAGGTGCGATTCATCTTTTTAAACCCGAGGGTGCGCCAAACGCGATTGCGATCTCATTGATTGGTAATCTTCACAAACGTAATATTTATAAAGGCCAATATGAGGCCTTGCTTAATCTTGTGGAAACCTTGATGAGAAGGGAGAAGATCCCTATCGAAAAAGTGACGTCACACACGAGGGTGGACGGAAATTTAACGGTCTGTCCGGGCAAAAAATTTCCTTTCAAAAGGTTTATCGGGGATTTGAAGAAGCGATTCGAGTCACCGCCTAAATAAGTCAGTAATTATGCGAATATACTTAGTGTGATCCTTTTCGGTGGGATTCTGATCCCCTCTCCCTCTGGGGGAGGGTTAGGGTGGGGGACTTCGTTTTAGCTTGTGGGTTTATTGGCTTCGGCCTTGACCTAGTTAAGTTGTTGAACTTA